>JAGLTT010000002.1 GCA_023135135.1 Dehalococcoidales bacterium | reverse complement strand
GACGCGGCAGAGTTGTCCAGGATAGCTAATGACGAGATGGCTGAACTGGTAGCAAAATACCCGGATAGATTCGTGGCGGCGGTAGCCTGCTTACCCATGAATGATATAGATGCTGCCTTAAAGGAGATAGATAGAGCCGTAGTCGACCTGAGGTTCAGAGGAATACAGATACACAATCCCATAGGTGACAAACCGATGGATTCTCCTGAATTTTTGCCTATTTACGAAAAGATGGCTCATTATGACCTGCCTATCTGGGTTCATTCACAAAGGGATATGGCCGTGCCCGACTATGCCGGCGAGGATAGCTCAAAGTATTTTATTTGGTCTCTTTTCGGCTGGCCTTACGAAACTTCGCTGTATATGACGCGTCTGATATTCGGAGGCATATTTGATAAGTACCCCAATCTCAAGGTGATAACGCACCACGCCGGTGGCATGGTACCCTATTACGCGGCCAGAATTTCCGGCTTTTATGATGCTAATGAAATGCTCCTGGGTTTTAAACACCAGCTTACCAAAAGTCCGCTTGATTATTACCGCTTGTTCTACAACGATACCGCGATTTATGACAACACACCGGCACTCATGTGCTGCCACGCCTTTTATGGTGCCGAACACATGCTATTCGGGACCGATATGCCTTATGATAGCGAGTTAGGCCTCAGGCAGGTAAGAGAAGTAATAAGCTCGATAGAAGAAATGGACATAAGCGATATTGAAAAAAAGTTAATATTTGAGGACAACGCCAGGAGACTCTTAAGGTTACCCATTTAGAAGAAAGGCATATTTTGACCTTTAAAATTTTGTGCAAAATTGGTCGAATCTATTCTAAGGCCATAGAATGGGTAGCCGCCTCTATCATCTTATTAGTAGCACTGTCGATGTTAGAAATGATCATCAGTCGGACTATCTTTCACTTCCCGTGGTCGGCTCTTGATAGAATTAATGTTATTGCCATGATATGGGCTTGCTTCCTGGTGGCTGGCTTGCTGGTCAAGACCGAAGGACATATTACCGTTAACTATTTTCCGGCAAAGCTTACCGGTTTGCGTCTTTTATTTTTAAAGCTCTTTATCAATATCTCACTTCTGGCCACTTTTTGCATTATTGCCTATTACGGGTTTCTTACTTTCAGAGCTGTATATGAAACGGGTGTATTTTATCCTGCCGAGATTGATATACCTCAGTGGCTAGCCTCGCTTCCTATTTGTGTGGGCATGGCACTGGGAATCCCCTTCGTGCTCCACATATTAATCGTTAATGTTATTTCTATATACCGTGAGCTTAGAAATAGGAAAAAAGCAGCAGGAGATAAGTCCTGATGCTTGCCTTTAGCCTCGGTTTAGCCGGGTTTATGCTTGTCGTAGGTGTACCGGTATTTGCCGTACTCTTGCTGGCTACTGTAATTGCCTGCACCTTTGTTTATAATATTGACCTGATGATAGTAATTACCCAGATGGTCTCGATGCTGAACATCTATATCTTACTGGCGCTCCCCATGTTCATGTTAGCCGGGTTTTTGATGATAGAATCACGCGCCGCCAGCTATCTTGTCGATTTTTTCGAAGCTCTCCTGGGGCACTTTCCCGGCGGCCTGGCTCTGTCCATGGTAGTTACTTGCGGCTTCTTCGGGGCCCTTTCCGGCTCAACACTGGCGGCTATTGTCGCCATCGGGGGTATCATGCTACCCAGAATGAAAGCCGCCGGATACTCCGACGGCTTTGCTGCCGGACTGTTAGCCGTTTCCTCATTATTAGCCATGATTATTCCCCCGAGCAATTTTTTCATATTATATTGTGCGGCCACGGAAACACCAGTGGGGCGGGTCTTTGCCGCCGGGATAGTACCGGGAATAATCCTGATGTTCGCCCTGGTTATCGCCAGTGTAATTCTACCTCAGGGCAGAGTTACCGTTGGCAGGTTCGACCGGGAAAAGCTCAAACGAGCCACCATCAAGGTACTGCCGGTTCTGGGTATGCCAATAGTCATCCTGGGCACCATTTTCAGCGGTGTCCTGACTGCGGTTGAGGCCGGTGCCATGGCCGCTCTTTATATAGTCATCATCGACAGGATTTTTTACCGTCAGTTGAAATGGCCCAGCTTCTGGTCGGCAGCCAAGCTATCCATCACCAATACCGCAATGATATATTTGCTCCTTGCCGGTGTCGGCGCTATGGTAACGGTTTTCATGTATACCGGGCTTCCCACTACGATTGCGAACCTGGCTAAAGAAGCGGGTTCCACTGCTAGCTTTATCGTCCTTTTTTTGATTGCGGCAGCATTATTGGGAGCTTTTCTAGATGCTGCTCCAACCCTTTATATTCTGGCTATAATGTTATTCACTACAGCAATGGCATTGGGGATTGACCCGATTCATTTTGGTGTCTTTCTTACCCTGGCCTCTGCTATGGGCATGGCAACACCGCCCATGAGCGTTGGCTTATATGCTTCGGCTTCTGTGGCGAAAATTTCACCCCATGAGGCCATTCCATACGCGCTCTACTTTGTTATGGTTGCCTTCATGGTCTATTTTCTTATCGCCTTTTTCCCCGGCCTCTCGTTGTGGGCAGTTAATCTGATATATGGTTAGGGAGGGTATACACCATACTCCCTGGCGAAGTCGGTTATTGCCTTCACACTTTCAGGCTTTGTCTCACCACAGTTACTGTATATCTTATTGATGGCCATCCATAACCCCTTGAATCATCGCTTAATAAAATACTAACCCTGAGATATCATCTTCATTACCAGGTGGATGTTTTCAGGAGGTGTATCCGGGGGCACCTCCCAGTCTGTGGTCAGAAAGGTACCCGGCTCGGTGTCTCTCTTTACAAGTGTCTCTATGTATCCCTGCAACTCTTTTTTCCCGGTGGTAAAGAGGTGGGCAGGGATGGCTTTCCCCAGAATGCAGGGGCGTCCGCCCTTTAATTCATTCCAGGTATTCAGGTCAATTCCCGCAGCAACTATCCCATCAAATCCGAGGTCTATCAGATTGGATAAGCTAGCCGGTGATGATTCTCCGGGCAAAAGGACTGAGTAAGCGTTATAAAACCGAATCGTGTTTACGATGGGCGAAAGAGTTGATTTTAACCAGGGAAGATGCGCCTCCGGAAAAACGGCCATTAATTTATCGGCAATCGCGATAATATCCAGTTGCAACTGGCTGTAAATCTGAACTACCTTCAGTAGAAATGCCGAGGTGGCCTCAACAGCCCTCATGGCCTCTTCCGGTCTTTCTGTGAAGTCCTTAACCAGGTCTCTGCCCGTCAGACCTGCCGTCACGGTCAAAGGACCGCTGACGACGGCGGCCAGGGCCAGGTTTGTTCCGGAGACTATATTGATGCGCCGCAGAGACTCGATAACCGTGCCGAATCTCCCCGTTTTGCCGGCACCTTCTACATCAACATCCTTGAGGTTACCGAAGTCAAAATCTGGCCGAGGACTGGCTGAAGGTGCTTCATAGTCGCCTCCCCAGCTGACGGGGCAGCCGCATATCTCCATTTCCAGTGAGGAATCAAAGCTGCCGGTAATGGCATCATAGCCATATAGTTTTCTGGCGTTTTGAAGGCACTTTGCGTACTGAGTCGGGTCAGTGAACATCCTTCGCAAAGGTATTTGTGCCAGCCTGGCAGCGTGGGTGAATATCCAGGGAATGAAGGGCAGTCGCGGCAAATCAGCCGATTCAAATGCTCCTCTGACCAGTTTCTTGGAGGTAATTTCTTTATCCATATCTCGCATACTGAACCGGTTACAATCTGATAATCTCTCTCGTTTTCTTTCCGTCCGGCCATGACCCGTAGTAGTCCAGAATATCTTCGGGAGGGCGTAGCTGAGACCATTCCTTCTCGAATTCTGCCCAGGTTGTCCCCCGGGCTTTCCTGTCTTCCCGCTCCTGCTGACGGAGCTGTTCCGTCTTCTCTACGTCAGCCTCCAGAGTCTCGGAGTTATAGGCCACATGATAGATATTCTCTGCTGTCCAGTGAGAAATGATTTCCCTCCTCAAATCATCCATCACCATCTCCGGGTCTCTCTCCAGCGCGTCACCGTAACCGCCGCCACCCCCGCTGAAGACAACCCAGAGGTCGCCGTTTTCCATCACGTGCGTCTTTTGAAAAATGCTGTCTATCTTGTAATCGCCTTTAATGGTCCTTTCGGAGATAAGCTGCATGGCACTCGACGGCAGGTCCTTGTCGCCCCGCTTCATCTTCTCCCATATGTTGGTGTGGAATACTTCGATACCCGGCAGCGTCGACGGCGGATAGCCCCCAAATAACCCCATGCAGTTGCGGATTTTACTCCCTTTCACATGACTGTTATATAGAGCGTAGGGTACATAATTGACAATGTGGACAATCTCGGTGCCGGCACCGCCGCGGTTTTTACCGAAGCCGCAACTGTCCTTGTTCAGCTTTGCCAGCAAATTGAGGAACTGGTATTCGATTTCAATATCCTCGATGTCCGGAGTCCTGCCGGTGGGACAGTGTGAGAAACCGAAGGCATCGACACCGTCCATGTCCGACCGGGCGCCGTGTCCTTCGGAATTTAGACCGTAGGCGAGAAAGTCGGCAATAAGAACGCCCCACTGGTTTACCCCGGACACCAGAACGCCCACACCGGTATTGCCGGTAGCGGCCGCTACGAGTTCACGCTGGGGACTATCGAACATCAACTTGCTCATGCAGATGGTTCCCAGCGTCATGCCGCCGTGGCATGAGGGGGCGCTGTTGCTCTGGGCCGCTTCAAAGTGAGGATTGAACATGCACCCTTCTGGTACTATGAACTCCATCGGAGCGAGTACCCCGGCTGAGACCGGCAGGTCATTAAAGGAATAGGACATCAAATGAATGGCGATATTAGCCGCCAGGGCATGCGGCATACAGTGCTGCGGGCTGTCGGTCTCGGGTGAGGTGCCGGTGAAGTCCCAGATGATCTGGTCTCCCTTTTTATGCAGGGTAAGGAAATTACGCACCAGCTTGTGCTTTTCGCCGACGATATCCATAAAGGTGACCGCCCGGTAGGTGCCATCATTCCACTCCTTGATTCTGCGGCGGGTGCCCTCCTCAGCCTCTATTACTATTCGCCGGAAAAGTCCTTTAACAAAGTCATTACCCTTTTCCTGGGCCAGCGATACAATTCTTTGCCGCAGGCGGTCGGCGGCGCTCAACCTGGCTCTCATGTCAATTGCCTGCATACGAGGAGCCCGGGACATCAGGTTGACACACATCTCCACCAGGTCCTCACGGAGCCGGAAGTTCTCACCTATCTTGATGGGTGAGAGCAGCATGCCTTCATCGTGCCTCGTCTTAGCGGTAAGCGGCATCCCGCCCGGTTCACAGGCGCCGGTCTCCGGCTGGTGTACCGCCGCATTTGTCCAGGCGATGAGCTCGCCATCATTGAACACGGGCATGATGACAATCTGGTCACAGTTATGTATGCCGCCATAGAGGGGGTCGGAGGCGTAGAAGATATCGCCATCCTTGCAGCCCACCGTGGGCTCATCGAGCCATGTCTCGGCCACGAACTTTATCGGCAGCTGGCCGACGACGGCATGAAGATAGGTGCCACACCACGCTGCCACCATGTCACCGGTGGGCGTATAGATGCCCGTGACTACGTCTCCGGAACGGAGCATACTGCTGACACCCAGTTTGATGAAGATCTCCTTGGACTCGAGGAGGAAGTTGTTCAGCTTCTCGGTATAAATTTCATAATCGCCGGGTTGCAGTAATTTCATACATTCCCGTTCCTCTTTCGTAGGAGGACTCGGCTTAATCCATTCCAGCAATTTTTTAGGGTCTGGTCTCATGTTATGTTTCCTCCTCTATGTCAT
Organism: Dehalococcoidales bacterium; assembly: GCA_023135135.1. Taxonomy (GTDB): domain Bacteria; phylum Chloroflexota; class Dehalococcoidia; order Dehalococcoidales; family RBG-16-60-22; genus JAFGPF01. The sequence continues at coordinate 14,695 of JAGLTT010000002.1, read as the reverse complement.
CTCCAGTATAAAGTTGTGATATTTATCCACGGATAGCTTGAGCATTGGCGGCAGCACGATGGTGGTATCCTCGGCTTCAATGATTGCGGCACCGTTGATGATATTGCCGTTCTTCAGCGCTCTGGCATCGTACACAGGTGTCGGGCGGAACTCGCCGTACTCCACCCAGAAAGCGTCTCTCTTGCTTTTCAATGCCTCGGAATCCGGCGTCTCTTTGGCCCGGGGGTAGGTGGGCAGTTCCGGCTTGGGGTGGTCCACGGTGGCGCGCAGTATCAGGTTAAGTACATCCACACCTCCCTGGGGATAGGCGGATATACGATTGTAGACCCGACAGTACTCATCCTCAAAGGCTTTATATACCTCCGCGATATCAGCCTCGCTGTTGATAAACAGGCGCGGAGACATGAAGCGAAGGATGTTGAGCTGCCCGCCGTACTTGGCTTCTATCTCAAGGCCGAACTTAATAGACTCAACGGGAAATCCCTCATTGGTGATATCCTTAATCGCTTTCTCCTGTAAGCTTCTCAGGGTTTTGTTGAAGACGTCGTAATCTTCAAATGGTTTCATTGTCCCCGGGGCCAGCAGGGGCAAGCGCAGTGATTGCTCGTAGAGATGCAGGATATCCATGGTGCTGGAGCCAAAGGCACAGAACACCGGGGAGAAGGGGAAGACGACGATTTTATTTATCCCGGCATACGGCCCATAGGAGCAGCAGTGGGTCGGCCCGGCACCTCCGAAGGCAAACAGGATGAAATCGCTGGGCTTGTAGCCCCGGAGGAACGTCTCCTTGGCAATGGTATCACCCATATTAGCATCTACTATTTTCTTAATCAGCAGCGCGGCCTCTTCCACCTCAATCCCGAGGGGACCGGCAATATTTTCCCTTATGGCAGATACCGCCTTTCCTTTATCCAGCCTCATACGCCCGCCGTGATAGTAGTCCGAGTTGATATAACCCAGCACGATGTCAGCATCAGTAACGGTGGGTTCGGTTCCCCCGAGGTTATAAGAAGCCGGCCCCGGTATGGAACCGGCGCCCTGAGGCCCGACCTCCAATCGATTACCCATGACGGGGTTCAGCCAGGCGATAGAGCCTCCACCGGCTCCGATAGACCTTGTCTCCAGTACGGTCATGTCCACCCACCAGCGGTCGATGAGGGGGTGGTACTGGTAGAACCGGCTGCTGCCGGCCACAACCAGGCCCAGGTCGAAGCTGGTGCCGCCCATATCACTGACGACGATATTATCGTAGCCCAGAGTCTTGCCGACATTGGCCCCGCCGATGAGGCCGGCCACCGGCCCCCCGTTAAAGGTCTGGATAGCCGCCGTGCGAAAGACCTCGGCCATACCGCCGCTGTTATGCACCATCATAATGACCTTATCGTAACCGGAGTCCCGCAATTCATCACCCGTACCGGAGATTTGCTCCCACATGGAGTAATGAAGGTAGGCGTTCAATATCGTTGTTACGGTGCGCGTATATTCGTTTTGTTTAGGGGTTACTTCCGAAGAAAGCACCACCGGCATGGCCCCCAGGTAGAAATCGGGGTACTCTTTTCTGATAATCTCAGCAATACACTTTTCATGGGTGGGATTGGCATACGAGAAAAGAAGGCTGACGACGAATCCCCTGGCCCCTTTATCAACCAGATACTGGAGTTTTTCCAGCAGGTCTTCCTCATCCAGCGGTCTGATAATCTCACCCCGGGAATTGACCCTTTCCTTGACGCCCACTGTCATCTCTCTGGAGATGATTGGCTCGGGCTTGACGATACGTCCCAGATTCCTGATTTCCCTGAAGGTCAGCTGGTCTGACCATGATGCCCCTCTGCCGATGGGAACAACATCTTCAAAACCTTCCGTGGTAATTAATGCCAGCCTGGGGCCGGTCCTCTGGAGCAGGGTATTCATAGCGATGGTCGTTGAATACCTGACAATTTCGGTACTGCTTAGCAACTCCTTGACCGATATATTGAGCAAGGCAGCCGCATCTTTAATCGCCTGCATAAAACCTACCGAAAGCTTGTACCCGGTAGTAGGTGTCTTGGTAAAGACCGTCTTACCATCATAACTTAGAAATAGGTCGGTAAATGTTCCGCCGATATCAACATCGAGAGTAACTCTCATCTTTCCACCTGCCTTATTGCTTATTTCTTGTTAGTGCTGGCTGATAGGTGTTTTTCTTTTAGTTTGTCGATATCCAGTTCGATATCGTGAGTGACGGGGTGCCCCGGCGGCAACATTTCATTCTCGAACATAGTGCCGCAAGCGGGACAGTAAAACTCCACGAGCATGGCCCAGGTCGGGTCGGGTGCAAAGGTAAAAGGCCCTTTTAACGGCGAGTTATATATTGTCGCCAGGTCTTTTCTAATATAGATTGAGCAGCCTTTTTTGTAATTTTCTCTGGCGGAGATAAGCTCATATCCACAGCGGTTACAGCACCACAGCTCCTTTTCCAGGTCTATGTCCAGGTATTCAGTTATCTGTCTCTTGGTACCCATAATTTCCTCCTTCTTAAGCCGACTCTATGACGCCGCTCAGTAGAGTATCAACGGTATATTTCTTGCCCTTGGGAATCAGTATCGTTGTATCATCGCTCTCGATGATGGCTGGTCCTGAAATAACATTGCCGCATTCAAGCCTGGATTGCCCGTAGATTGCAGTCTGCAGGTAACCATCTTTCCAGTATACGTCTCTATGTCCCTTAAATGCTTCCTCCGGATTTTTACCAACCGGTTCATATAAAGGTAATTCCGGATGGGCTGCGGGACTGGTAGCTCGCAACCTGATATTAAGTATCTCCAGTTCGTCTACGGTAACACCGTCATTTTGCCTAGCAAAGGCATCGAGGATTTTATTAATATCTTTCTGTCCTTGAATTATCGATGCAGGACATTCCAGCACAATAGAGGTAGTGTCAGATTTTAGCTCAAGTTCCAGGGACAAAGACACCTTATCCGGTGGGAATCCCTCCCCCCTCATATCACGCAGTGCCGAATTCGTCAGCCTTTTCACCGTCTCGTTGAACTCCTGTATTTGTGACTGACCTGACCGTCGCTTGATAGATATCTTGGAAAGAGACTCGTACGAATGGAGAACATCAGCACATGAGGAACCGAAAGCACTGAATACGGAACTGAACTGGGAGCAGTACACCCTGGGTATACCCACCTTGTCAGCAACACCACAGCAGTACAGACCCCCGGCCCCACCGAAAGAGAACAGAACAAAATCACCCGGATCGTACCCTTTTTCTTTAATTAAATTACTGATACCATCAGCACAAATATCCTCCAGGGCTTCTGTAATCAGCCTGCCGCATTTTTCCACGGGCAGGCCCATCGGTTCGGCCACATTTTTTTCGATTACCTCCCGGGCGATGCCGGCATCCAATCGCCGCGTGCCGCCCAGGAAGTAGTCAGGGTCAATGTAGCCCAGGATAACGCAGGCATCCGTAGCCGTTGCTTCCATACCACCAAGGCCGTAGCATGCAGGACCGGGTATGGCTCCGGCACTATCCGGCCCTACCTGTACTCGTTTTTTGTTTTTCGGTCTGGCTATTGAGCCGCCGCCGGCTGCCGCCGGATAAACCTCTATTGCCGGTAGTTTAACGGGTATCCCCTCCACTATTGTTTTACGCTTATAACCATGCCGTCCATCAATTACCAGGCCGAAATCGGCGCTGGTTCCACCGATGTCCATACTAACCATATATGGCAGGTTGTACATCTTACTCATAAAGGTAGTGCCGAGTACACCGGCTGAAGGCCCGGAATTATATGTCATAATGGCTGTTGTCTTGGCAACTCTGCTTACGCCGCTATCGGAATGCACTACCAGAAGTGGCTTTCGATATCCAATGTTTCTGACATCATCTTCGGCCTTATACAGGAACCGGACCATATCCGGGTGAAAATAGGCATTTAACAGGGCAGCATTGGTTCTCGATGCATCATCATCAGCCGTACTCACCTCGCTGGAAAGAAGCAGCGGTACTGCCCCAAGGTAATGCTTGGGATAGTCGTCATCGGCTATCTGTCTGATTTTTAGTTCGTTGGTGGGGTCTATGTGGGCGCCGTGAAGACTGGCCACAATAATCCTGGCACCACGCCCCAGGAGACTGCGGATTGCCAACCTGACTTGCTCTATATCCAGATTATTCTTACCTGTTTTTGCGTCAATACCAACAACCATCTCGGATGGAATAATGAAATTAAGAGCCGGACTTTCAGCAGTTGATGAATAAAGGCTCTTTTCAAAGTCCCTGGTCACAATCAAACCCAGGCGCGGGCCTGCCCTCTGTATTAACGTGTTGGTAGCATGTGTCGTAGAAAATCTTATGACCTCTGTTTCATGGAGCAACTGAGGAACGGTGACCCCGAACTTTTTGGCACCATCTTCGATACATTTGAGAAAACATACCGACAAATCGTGGGGGGTGGTATCCACCTTCACCCATTCAATTCTTCCATCGCCAGTAAAAAATCCATCCGTGAAGGTTCCGCCGTTATCAATGTCAATAATAAATTTCATATTAAACCACCCCGTATGTAATTGATTGTATATATTTAATAGCTTTCAAACGGTGTATGTCAAACTTAGTAAATTGTGCCGCTGTAAACGTCCTGTAAAGCACGGAATTGAAAATAGCATTTAAGGCAAGGGAAGATGGCTGCGGATTTAGGGGAAATCGGCCACCAGTTTCGCTCCAAACCGCCCGCCTGCTCCCGAGGTTAGAATAGTGGTAACTCTAACTCTATAAGTGGTATCCTTTGTGGGGGCAGGTCAGCCGGAGGAAAGGAGTTTATCAATGACAGAAAATGCTGCAGTGAAGGCCTATCAACTGGGTAAGAAGTATGAACAGATTTATACAGGCTGCAGTCAATGTGTAATCGCCGCACTCCAGGATACCTTTAATATCAGAAATGACGCCATCTTTAAGGCAGCCACCGGCCTGGCCGCTGGAGGGGGCGCGTCTATAGATGGCAGCTGCGGCGCTTATTCCGGGGGGATCATGGTGCTGAGTTACCTGATGGGTAGGGAAAGAGAGGATTTTGCCGATTCCGGCGGAATTTTACTCAGAAACTTCGAATTGATAAGGAAGCTCCGTGATGAGTTTATCCAGGAGTACGGCTCTGTCATTTGTTGTGATATACAGACGAAAATCTTCGGCAGGTCTTATTACCTCGCTGATATGGATGAATTCGAGATGTTTGAGAAAGCCGGCGGTCATGATGCCCTCCACTGCCCGGAGGTAGTAGGGAAAGCAGCCCGCTGGGCAGCGACATTAATAAATGAAGCCAGGCTAGCATAACTGCGATAATAGCACTATACAGCCGTAATTATTATGACTCTTGCCTCTCCCCACTCCTTCTCCGCCACTTCTCAATTAATCCTACAAATCCATTGGGCAGGTATAAGACTGCGACCACTAATACGACGCCGAAAAACAGCATGTAGTAATAGGGAAACCTGGTTATCAATAGTTCTTCCAGGTAGGCAAAAATAGCCGCGCCCAGGATAGGACCGTAAAGCTGTCCCATGCCGCCGAAGATAGCCATTAAAACCGGCAAAAAAGAATAGAGTATATTAAAAGCAATAGATGGATCAATATATATCCAGCGTGTCGCCATGATTGCCCCGGCTGCCCCCATGAAGAAAGCGCTGATGCCAAAGGTGATAACCTTTACTAAAGTTACATTAACGCCCATATGAGCCGCAGCCTCCTCGTTTTCACCGATAGTCTGCAGTGCCAACCCCAATCTGGAGCGTCTGATATAGTAGGCGGCCAGCAACGTGGACACGAAAATGACAAGTATATAGTAATAAACAATGGGGGGCTCTATTATGATGACGTACCTGCCAGTAATCGCGTTTATATGGTGTTCCCACCACAGGACAACATACTTGGCAAGTTGAGTGAGTCCGAAAGTGAACATGATGAAATACATGCCCCTCAGCCTCAACGTCAGAGCGCCGGTCAGAAGGGCCAGACAGGAACTGATTAGACCGCCGGCAAGGACAGCAACAACCAGGGGGAATTCATTCCCCAGTATGGCCATAGTATACATGCCAACCCCGAGGAAGGCGGCGGACGCCAGCGAGATGTAACCGGTGGGCCCGGAAAAAATGGCCCAGCTTAAAGTGAGGATGATATACAGAATGATGTTGGTCAGCAGTATGATACCATAATTCGAGCCATAAACGGGTAAGGTAAACAGCAGGATTAAGACTAAGACAATTAATCCCAGGTAAAACGGCCTATTAGAGATAATTTTAGCCATATTCATTATCTATTTCCCCAAAATACCCGTTGGCTTCACCATTAGCAGGAGCATGAAGATAACATAGTAAGTAATTAACGCCAGGCTTGCGTCGAAATAGGACACTATGCTGCCGATAAGACCGAGTAAAAAACCACCGATAAAACTACCGGAAATACTGCCCAGGCCACCCAGGACAACCACGATAAACGCGATGGCCGTATATTCGAGGCCCATGATTGGTGAAATTGTATAGGTGATGCTGATAAGTGAGCCGGCTAAACTGGCCATTAAAGCGCCGAGACCGAAGCATACAGCCAGCACACTATTAATTTTTACCCCCATAAGTCCGGCGGTCACCCGGTCCTGAGCCGCTGCCCTGATCGCTTTTCCCAGGCGGGTGCGGGATATAAAGAGATAAAATGCCACACTTATGACGATAGCAAACAAAGGGGTTATCAGACGGTTGAATCCAAATGTTGTCCCCGCAAAGCTGACCGGGTAAGAATATACTCCCAGCCCTCTTACGAAAGGACCCCATATCAGCAGGGCTGCGTTTTGAATAATGAAGAGGATGCCAAAAGTGGCTAACAGAGAACTGGCCTCATAGGCGCCTGTTGATGCTGATATTCTCTGGAGGCGGCTGAATAAGGTCCTGTGGATTAGAAAACCTATTCCGAAGAGAACAGGACCGCAAATAACGAGAGAAATCAGAGGATTGATGCCAAAAAACGTGTAGAGCGACCAGGTGGCGAAAGCCCCGAGCATAATAAATTCGCCGTGAGATATGTTCAGCACCCGGGCGACACCGTACTGCAAGCCGAATCCCATGGCGATCAAGGAATAAATGCCGCCCGTCAGTATGCCGTCAATTACGACGTTCAGTATTGTTACCATCATGATGATAGTTTCCTAACACTGGCAACCGATTATTTGCAGGCTGCCCTGAAAGCAACAGAATATAGCCGATGGTTATTCTCATCGTACCATTCGCCTCTCAAGGCAGCCTGCTTGCTGCGATATAACAACTAAACTCTTTAATTAATGCTTAATGCTTCGGCCATGGCGGCTTGGGGTAGATAGAATCCGCGGTGGCCTTCGGTGTGGGCAATATGACCTCAAAGTAGCCATCCTGCCACTGGCCGACCACGCCGGCATAAGCTTCGAGTGCGGGTACCTGGTTCTCATACCACCACGGGCCGAAGTCTGTATCGAACTTCTCCGTGGCCAGTATATCCCTTATCACTGTCTGGTCGAGGGTTCCGGCCATCTCGATAGACTGCTGCAGATGCTGGAAAGCCGACCAGAAAACGGCGAATCCCCAGTACTCCATGCCGCCCGGGCCCGTAAATTCGATTCGCTTGGCCTCCAGCTCCGCGGCTCGAGGAGACTGCTTACCGTTCCAGGCTCCGCCGCCCATGATGCCCTCGATTACCTCATCACCAAATATATCCTTAAGAACAGTCATGTAGATACCCACGGTGGCGTAAAACACCTTTGGATTGAAGTCAATCTCCATGGACTGCCCGATAGCCAGGAAGCTCTCATCGGGATAGGACATGGAGAGAAAGGCGTCCACTTCGAGTGCCTTGGCCTCCCTCAACAGGGGAGACAGGTCCTTGGTCCCGAGCGGAAAGCTTTTGTACATGACGATATCGATTCCCGCCTTGCGGCACTCCATAACTGTCGTGGAGGCATTCTCCACGCCGTGGAGGTCCTCAAAGTAGATTACCGCCGCCGTCTTCACCCCTTTTTCAACCATAAGTTCGACCAGAGGGGGTATCTGATGACTGGAGTCCTGAATTACGGGAAAGATATAGGGCATACTGGGCAGGAACTCCGCGAGCGTTATCGAGCCACCCTCGCCGCCGATCATTATATACTCGTACTTATTGGCTATCGGGGCGGCCGCGAAGATAGAGCCCGTGCTGCAGGGCCCCAGTATAAAGTCGACCTTATCCTCCGTGATTAATTTCTCCAGCAGTTTCACCAAGGTGCCCCGGTCGCTTTTATCATCGTACATTATTGTTTCGATGGGGAGTTTTTTGCCGTACTCCTCCACGTATATCCCGCCCGCGGCATTGACTTCCTCAACCCACATGTACCAGGCCGGGTTAAAGGATGTCTCGGCAACAATGGCATTGAAACCTGAGAGAGACCTTGCTCCGCCAAAAACGATTGAGTCTTTCTCTGGCGGGGCCGGCTCGGGTGCTGGCGCTGGAGCGGGAGCTGGCGCGGGTGCCGGCTCCTCTTCGCCGCAGGCGATCAGGGGCATGGCGCATACCAGCACAATCATCATCAATATTATAAATAACTTCTTCACTTCAATACCTCCTGTAACATGGACTATTGCTTATACCACGTTTGTTATATTTCTTTCCTCATGCCATTCAACCACCCCCTTTAACCAGTACTAGCTATCTATTGCCCGCTCTACCTTCAGAGAGGCATATGATTTCCCTATTTTACAGAAAAGCCTTCATCAATTACAAGTTTGATGCCGGCTCTAACAGTTTCTCCGCCTATAAACTGATTTACCTTTTTAATATATGCACGGCAACAGCCCCGGACTCCAGGCCGGTAACCTCGCCGCCGATAACATGGGCCAGGGCGACTTTAGCACCGGCAACCTGGCGTTCGCCGGCCTGGCCTCTCAACTGCCAGACGAGTTCGGCTATCTGGGCCACACCCGAGGCACTTACGGGATGTCCTTTCGATAGCAGGCCGCCGCTGGTATTCACCGGTATTTTACCTCCCAGTTCGGTAACACCGTCCTCGAGCAGGCGTACCTCTTCACCCCTCTTACAGAAACCCAGCTCGACGTAATGCTGCAGCTCGTTCATGGCGAAGGCATCATGGAGTTCACAGACATTGACGTCTTCGGGCCCCAGGCCTGCCATTTCATAAGCACTATTGGCACATTTAGAGGTCATATCAGAGAAGGTCATGTCCTCCCAGCGGAATGCATAATCTCCGCTTTTCAGCACCGAAGCAGCAATGGTGACCGGCTGGCTGGTATATTTCCCGGCCAGATCGAGAGGGACTAAAATAGCGGCGGCGGCCCCGTCAGTGGAAGGGCAGCACTGTAATAGAGTAATAGGCTCACAAATAGGCCGGGAATTTAAAATTTCTTCAATAGTAAGTTCTTTCCGGTACTGTGAGTACGGATTCATGCATCCGTTCCGGTGGTTCTTGACCGAGACCTGAGCAATCTGTTCCAGGGAAATGTTAAACATGTCCATATATCTTCTCTGCGATAGAGCGAATCTGGCTACCATGTTCATACCCAGTTCTCCGGTAATGTCACCCTTTGCCGGTGTTATCAGCTTGCCGGCCATAGGGCTCGTGGTTATAGATTCAACGCCGACTGCTATACCGATATCGTAGAGGCCGGAAGCAATATCCCACCATGCCTTCCTGACAGCGGTTGCCCCGCCGGTACAGGCGTTCTCAATATTGGTCAGCTCAATATCAGTTATACCTATCTCTCCGAGAACTGCCTGCCCGATTACCATGCCTCCGTAAAGATTAGCGCAATAGGCAAACTGTAAATCCCCGGGGGATATACCGGCATCTTGTATTGCCGCCCGGGCCGCTTCTGCACCCAGTTCATATGGCAAACTCTCCGGGAATTTACCCATAACGGTGCTGCCCACCCCGATGATAGCTACATCTCTCATCCTCTCAAGCTCCTCCATTTGTAGAAGGTCTAAAAACGTACCCAACCACTTCTTTTTCCTCTTCATCCCAGAGCTTTTCAAAGTGTAAAGTCATATCCATCCCTATTTCCAGAGGATATTCCTGCCAGCCTCTAATCTGACTGAATACTCTTACGCCCTCCGGCAGTTCTATCCAGCCAACGGCATAGGGAGGGGTGAAATGCTCGCTCGGCATATGCACGATAGTATAAGTATAGAGTTTCCCGTTCCGGCTCAGGCATATTGACTCCAGGTCATGCCCCAGGCAGTTCAGGCAGGCTTCTCTCCCGGGGAAGATTATCTGCCCGCACTGCCGGCACCTGGCTCCCAGCAACGAGCCTTCTTCGTCGCTCCCTTGAAAAAGCCCCTCTCTGAATGGCACTCTGGTCTTCATGCAATTCTCCTCGTCCATTTCTTTGACGATAATTTCAGAGCTATAGCTCTACTTCCTTAAGGTCATCGGCGATAATCAATTCGGGTTCGGTTACGGCCTGAATGTCATCGGGCGTTAATCCGGGGGCTACCTCTTTGAGAACCAGGCCGGCCGGCGTGACCTCAATAACGGCCATATCGGTGACGATGAGGGATACACACCTGCACGCGGTTATCTCGTACGTGCATTCCTTGACGACTTTGGGGCTGCCATCCCTCGTTGTATGTATCATGGCAACAATGACTTTTTTCGCCCCCACGGCCAGGTCCATGGCGCCGCCAATGCCCGGCGGAAACCTGCCGGTTTTTATCCAGGCGACGACATCACCGTCGTAATCGACTAAATTTCCTATTGCCCAGTTAGCGAGGTCACCCTGCTCAGATACCTGCATGGCCCCCAGAACGCTCAGGTCAATATGACCGCCCCGTATCATATCGAAGGCATTATCATGGTCGAAGAAGCTCATTCCCGGCGCATAGGTAACCGGCTGGAAACTGGCATTGAACATGTCCCAGTCGGCCTCTTCCGTCGAGGCTATATTACCGTAGCCGAGGCCGCCGTTCTCCGTTTGGAAAATGACCTCCCTGCCCTCGGCCACGAAGTTGCATGCCAGCGTGGGTATGCCGCCGCCCAGATTAACATACATGCCGTCTTCAAATTCTCTGGCGACACGCATTGCTATCGTTTGCTCATCCATCCTGTTCTTTGGTGCGCTCATTTCACTCCTCTGCTACCTTTTGACGACACGGTTAACATATATACCGGGTGTGACGATTGCTTCCGGGTCAAGCGCGCCCAGCTCCACCACTTCGTCTACTTCGGCGATAGTGACCGCCGCGGCGCCAGCGATGGTGGCGTTGAAGGTGCGTGAGGTGCCCCGGTAGACGAGATTGCCATGCCGGTCGCCCTTGTGCGCCCTGATGATACCGAAATCGGCCTTGAGGGCATGTTCCAGCAGGTAGTCCTGCCCGTCGAACTGCCTGACCTCTCTCCCTTTTTCCAGGTATGTCCCCGTGCCAGTGCGCGTATAGAAGGCGGGAATACCCGCTCTGGCAGCCTTCATTCTCGCCGCCAGTGTCCCCTGCGGTACGAGTTCTACTTCGATGTTCTGTCCCTCCTGCAGTGCCTTGACGATAGGAAAAGGCTCCTCCAGTCGAAAAATGGCCATCGCCGGGACGGAAGCGATCAGTTTGCCCACCTGCCCGTTTTTCAGCAGCAATGAGCCATCAGCATAGGAATCCGGCACCTGCATCGTTCTGGCCGCCGTCTTCTGGGCTTCCAATCCGAGCGCCGGGGCGTTACCGACCAGGGTAAGGTTCTTCACCGGTAGCTCGGAAAGTGCCCTGAGCAATGTCGACGGCATGCCGCCCACGCAGCCGAAACCGCCGCACAGAATGACGGCACCGTCAAAGACATCGGCCAGGGCTTCCCGGGCACCGGGGACAATTTTATCCATTTACCGATACCCCCGGCCAGTGACCGAAATAATCAAACGATTCGTAACTGGGCGCCGGCCACGTGCCGTAAAACTCCAGAGTCTCGTCGCCGGGTTTCTTCTTCGCCCATTCCTTCTCAAATTCCGCGAATTTCTTGCCCCTTGTCTTTCTATCCTTTCTTTCCTGCTCGCGCAGGGAGTTCGTTTTTTCCTCATCTACCGCGAATCTTATCTCGTCATAGATGACTTTATAGACGTTCTTTGCGGCCCAGTGTGATATAGTCCCATTCTCCAGGTCTTTCATAACCAGCGATGGGTCGCGTTCAATCGGGTCTCCATAGCCGCCACCGCCGCCGGTACCACCGGCCACCAAATCACCTTCTCTTGTAGGCTCGGCCACGCAGGGATATCCCCGCAGGTTGTAGTGACCTTTAATCGCCTGTTCCTGATAGAGCATCCGGGCTGAACTGGGAATGTTCGGGTCGGTCGTACGCAGCATTTCATTTAGATTGGAGCCGGAAATCGCCAGGAAAGGCAGGGCCGGGACACCGTAGCCGCCGAAGATACCCTGGGACAGCGTTATTTTGGAGCCGAAGCCCCAGGTGCCTAACGCGGCACCGGGTACGGCGTGGATTTTCACGGCGTAGTCCATGCCGACACCACCCCGGTATCTGCCGTGGCCGCAGCTGTCCTGATGGAAGCCGCGGTACAGGTAGAGAAACGGCAGGTGTGATTCCAGGCTTTCAACCTCTCCCGGCTCGGAGGTCATCGGCGCAAAGTAGGCCCCGGCCACATCCACCCCGTCTTTATAGCTTCGGGCGCCGAACCCGATACCGTTCATCTCGGCTCCCGCATCGGCAAACGGCTCGCCATACTGGTTAACGCCGCCGTAGGACAGGGTATCGAAACCACGGTTACCGGCACATTCGGTTCGCTCCGGGCTGGCGGCATAAACTACATTCTGCAGCACGTACTGCACGGCCAGCGAGCCCGCTTCATGGACATAGGCGCAGCCGGCCTTGGGAGACTCGCGGCTGGCATTGACGATAGTGCCCTGCGGCATCTTGAACGACATCGGCTCCAGGATACCCGAATTATGGGGTAAATCGTAGAACAGGTGCCCCAACAAATAAACCGTGTTGACGCCGACCACTCCCGTTCCCGGGGAATTGGCCACGCGGTCAAAAACTTCCGGAGAGGTGCCTTCATAATCGAAGTACAGGTGGTCGCCTTTTTTCTCCAGCGTGACGGCGACTTTCGTCAGTCGCTGCAGTATACCTACGGCGTCGATGAACTGGACAAAGCTGTACTTACCGTCAGTCCATTGGCTGATGCGCTTCCGGGCGGCTTCACCGGTAATCTGAATAGCATACCTGAGAATCCCAATCATGTGCTCGGGTGATACCTTTTCGATAACGGGCAACAAACGTTTCTCCATTACTCTCAAACAGGCCATTCTTGCCTTGATATCCAGGGTCATGGCCCGGGGGTCCCGCACCATGTGGTTAAAATAATTGATAACATCTTCTTTTAATCTGTAGTTCTCAGCGATTTTCAAGGCAGGGACTTGCAGTCCCTCCTCATACATACTCCTCGAACCGCTAGGCATGCCGCCGGGTTCGCAGGCACCGCATTCCCCGGTATGGACTACGGCTCCAATCCAGCATACCAGCTTATCTTTGTAGAATATCGGTGCATATATGGCCATATCCGGCGGATGCGTACCACGGATATAGGGCATATTACAAAAGAATGCGTCTCCTGGCTTGACACCAACGCTAGGCTCATTCACCCAATACTTCATGATATACTTTACATCCGTAGAACCCAGCACGGCATGAAAATACAGACCCGAGGCACAGACAGCGCTGTCACCCGACCTGGTATAAATGGCCGCGGCCGTGTCTCCCCAGCGGCATCCGGTACTGGCACCGAGCTTGACAAGAGTCTCATTACCCTCGGATGTTATGGTATGCAGCTTATGGAGCAAAATACCCGCTGAAGTGGGCTCAATATCCTTCATATATTCCAGTTCTTCCTCGGTGGGAGGCTCTGGATGTAATCGTTTACTGATTTCGTAATCGATAGCACCTGGCATTTCCATCCTCCTCTTTCTTATTCAATTCCTCACGAAAACTACTGATTATAGGTAATCATCCCGTATAGTTCCGGGGCCATCGTGAATGTCCAGTCGGGCTCGATGACCACCGTGGTGTTTTCCGATTCTATTACCGCCGGGCCTTCAATCACGTTACCCGCCCGCAGCAAGTTCCACTGGTAAATATCCGTCAGCTTGAATCCGCCGAGTTTCTCCCAGTAAGCGTCCCTCTGTCCCTTGAGGGCGGCTTTGGGTGTCTTTGTCCCCACAGCTTCGCTCTCCGTCAGTATGAAGTGCGGCAGGGGTAGATGTACGAAGAGACGGTAGGTCTCAACCTCGACGCCGCCCTGGGGGAACGCCGCCTCGGCGCTGTACATCCGGCTGAACTCTTCCGTAAAGCGGTCACAGACCTTCTTCACATCATCGGTGTTGTGGATGAACAGGAGTGGGGACTCAACCGGCGTATAGCGCCACTGCATGCCGTATCTCATCTCAAGCTCCAAGCGGAAGGCCGCCTGTTCCTCTATAAATCCCTCAAGGATGATATCTCTCACGGCCAGTTCCCTCAGCTCATTGATGATAGAGTTGAACATTTCAAAATCAGAGAAGTAGGCGCCCTTGGCATAGTCAAACAGCCGGGTATTCCTCGACCTTTCATAGCTGTGAATGACATCCAGCGTGGAGGCACCGTAGGCCCCCGCCACCGAAGACATCGGCGGGACGATAACCCTCTTCATTTCACTGCCGGCGGCCACCCCGCAGCAGTGT
>JAGLTT010000199.1 GCA_023135135.1 Dehalococcoidales bacterium | reverse complement strand
TCCAGTTCCTCAAGCCGGCTGACCATTTCTATTACCTTATCAACCGTATCGGCGGGCAGCGGTTTTATCGAGCTGGCGGCGCACGCCCTGAATTTCACGGCGCAATCTTCAAATGTCATCGGTCTTTCCACGCTGCCCAGGCAGTGTTCCACCTCCTCGGTGTACTCCGTGTCGTCGTTCATCGTGATGATTACCCCGCCCGGCCCGACGCCATGCCGGTCCATGGAAGTGTCAAGCACGGCGGTTACCTTTTGTGCTATCTTGAGAATTTCTTGCCTTTTGATGGCTTCATCGGTAAAGTCGTCTACGGTAACCTTGCCCTTAACCAGAGCTGTGGCCACTACCCAGGGCACGCTGAACTGGGCATCGGTGATTGTCCGGGGGGCGCATTTCACCTCCGGGGGCTGAGATAAACCGTATATCGACTGTCCGCCGTATACCGTGATATCCCGTATCAGGTTGGGAATGATATCGTGTCGGGACATTAAAGCCAGTGCCGCATCGATGCAGGCATGGGTGAGCCCGCAGCAGGGATATGGCTTATTGCCTATGTTTACTCCCTCGAATCTTTTCCCTAAATCCGAGGTCAGTATATTAACGTCGTAGTCTCCTCCCATGTAGGCGTTGAACAGTCCGGTTCTTCCTTCGAGAGGGTCCCTCTCGCCCGTAATCCCTCTTTCGGACATCAGGGCAGCCGTGATACCGGCCCTGGCCGCCAGACCCGGCCCCATCCTTTTCGCCAGCGCGCCGTCAGCCACGCCGGAGCCGGCGCCGCCGCATTGGTGGTAGGCGAGACCCAGGGCGTTAATCATTTTTTCTTCGTCAAGGCCCATTAGCCTCCCGGCCATGGCGGCAGAACCCAGGAAACCGAACAGGGTTGTCGGGTGCCAGCCGGAGCCGAGAACGCTGCTCCCCGGTCGGCTTGCCAGCCCCAGTCTGGCCAGGAAATCGCCGCCCAGGGCGATAGCCGTGATCAATTCCTTGCCGCTGGCTTTTCCCATCCGCTCGGCCACCGCGAAACAGGTTGACACGGCCACACAACCTATATGGACCAGGGCCACCTGGTGGCCGTCGTCATAGTCCAGGGCATGAATCATCGTGCCGTTGACCTGCGCCGCGTTGGGGGCGGGGCACTTGAGTCCGTAGGCGATGACGGTGCTTTGCTCACTGCCTCCCCATTCCCTGACCATATCCACCAGTTCCCTGACGCCCGCCTTTGACGAACCACCCAGGGCCGTAGCCAGGCTGTCCAGTACCTCTTTCTTGGCCGATTCTACGGCGGCAGCGGGGATATCTTCATACCTGGTACGGGTAAAATGTTTTACAAAGTCGGTTATAGCAGCCATTTGTTTATGCCTCCTGTGTATTCACGCAACAGGAATTAAGTAACTCCGCCGCCCAGCGCTATCACCTCTCCGGTGACGTAGGTCGAAAGGTCGGAAACCAGAAAATAGGCCAGGTCGCCGGCCTCTTCGGGTGTGCCCAATCGACCCCAGGGTATACGTGTGGACAGCATCTCGTGGTCTCTCTTCCTGGCTTCTTCCCAGGTGATGCCATCGGTCTCTGCCATCTTGGTAAAAGAATCGTCTCTGAGGTTCGTCACTATCATGCCCGGGTTAATGCCGTTGACGTTTATTTTATACTTCGCCAGCTCCAGGGCGAGGCTTTTCGTCAGCCCGATGGTGCCGTATTTGGCGGCGGAATAAGCGGCGCTTCCCGGTACGCCGTGCGT
>JAGLTT010000198.1 GCA_023135135.1 Dehalococcoidales bacterium | reverse complement strand
TAAGGCAATAGCTGTGAAAAAAATAGGCATACTCTATCATCCTAAAGTCGAAGCCACCCGGACGGAGGCCGGGAAACTGGAAGGTTTCCTGAAATCGCGGGGTATTGCCGTCTGGGTATGTTCCGCCTGGGACAGAGAAAAAGCTTGCGGCAGTCTTGACGGTACCGACCTGGTTCTTACGGTGGGCGGTGACGGTACTATACTGCGGGCGGTACAGGTGGTAATTCCGGGGATGACCCCTATCACGGGTATAAACCTGGGTAAGCTCGGCTTCATGACCGAGTTCGACGCGGACGAAGCCCGGGAAAAGCTGCCGTCATTAATCGATGCGGAAGGATGGATTGACGAAAGGGCCATGCTCCAGGTGGAAGTGGTAGCCTCCGGTCAGGAACCCCGGATATTTCATGCCCTGAACGATATCGTGGTGGCCCGGGGAGAAATCGCCCGGTTAATCAGAGTCGAAGCCAGCGTTGACGGCCAGCACCTGACCACCTATAAGACCGACGGCGTGATTGCGGCGACGGCTACCGGCAGTACCGGCTACGCGCTGGCGGCCCGCGGCCCCATTCTCTATCCGCAGTCGCGGGACTTCCTGCTGGTGCCGATAGCTCCTCACCTCAGCTCGGCTTATCCCCTGGTGTTGCCGGAAACGGCGGAGCTTACATTGCACCTCAACACGTATCATGCGGCTGCGCTGAGCGTGGACGGGCATATCAATCTGTCGTTGTCAAACGACGATGCGGTTGTCATAAAGCGGAGTCCCCACGTGGTAAAATTTTTAAGAATTCGTCCCAGGGAGTCTTTTTACAGTTCCCTTGAGGATAAATTGAAAGGAAAACAAGGTGAGTCAGGTAGAAAAAGCTAAAATTCCGGATGTACCACAGATACATAAGCTTATTAACGATTATGCTGCCAGGGGCGAGATGCTGGCGCGGCCGCTAAGCGAGCTGTACGAGGACATCCGCGACTATTTTGTCATCAAAGAGGGTGAGACCGTAGTTGCCTGTGGGGTGCTGCACGTCAGCTGGTCTGACCTGGCTGAAGTAAGATCGATAGCCGTGGCCGAGGAAAGTAAGCATAAGGGTCTGGGCAGCGAGCTGGTGGCCGCATGCCTTAAGGAGGCGAAGGAACTCGGCATTGAGACCGTCTTCTGCTTTACCTACCAGCCGGACTTCTTCAAGCAGCACAAGTTTGTCGACATCGATAAGATGGAGCTACCGCGCAAGGTCTGGACCGACTGCTTTCGCTGTCCCAAGTTCCCCAACTGCGATGAGACCGCGTTAATCTACCATGCTGAGGAGACGACCTAGATTGGCCGAGGAAACACTTTCCACTCAAGTTATCTACGAAGGCCGTATCCTCAAACTGCGTGTCGATACCGTCAGAACCGCCGACGGACGTAAAAGCACGCGAGAAGTTGTTGAACATGATGCGTGTATCGCCGTTATTGCCGTTGACTCCGGCGATAATATCCTGCTGGTCAGGCAGTACCGACAAGCCATAGATAAAGAACTTCTGGAGATACCGGCGGGTGGTATAGATGAAGGCGAAAATATTGAGGAAGCGGTAATACGTGAGATGCGGGAAGAGACCGGCTTCCGCCCGCAGAAAGTGGAGCGACTCGGTGGCTTCTATACGACGCCGGGCTTCTGTAACGAGTATCTATACCTTTACCTGGCTGAGGACCTGACGCCGGACCCACTCTCCGCCGAAGATACCCCCGGGATTGAAGTGGTACGCGTGCC
>JAGLTT010000197.1 GCA_023135135.1 Dehalococcoidales bacterium | reverse complement strand
GCCGGCGAGATAATCAGGAATGTGCTTGGCGACGCCGGTATGATTGCGTCCGACCTGCTGACGGCACTGCCGGTCGCCATAAAACAAATAAAAAACGCAACCAGTGGTGGTGAAAGTTGAGGGAAATGCCATGTTGTTAGCTATAGACATAGGTAACACCAATATCACCGTGGGCATGTTCAAGGACGATGAGCTTAAGGCTACCTGGCGTATCGCTACCGGCGTTCACCGTATGGCGGATGAGTACGCCGTGATACTGCTGAACCTGCTGCACCATCGCGGCGTGGACGTTGCCGATGTCACCAAGGGAGCGGTGAGCTGTGTCGTGCCGCCTTTACTGACCACTTTTAATGAGCTATTTGAAAAATATTTCAATATAAAACCGCTGGTAGTCGGCCCCGGTGTGAAGTCCGGGATACGCATCCGCTTTGAAAACCCGCGCGAGCTGGGTGGCGACCGTATCTCCAACGCGGCGGGCGCGCTCAGTCTTTACAGCAGCCCGGTAATCGTGGTGGCTATGGGTACGGCGACCGCGTTCGATACCGTTTCCAAGGAAGGGGATTATCTCGGCGGGGCCGTCGCCCCCGGTTTAGCCATTGCCGCCGAAGCCCTTTATGCCCGCACGGCGGCTCTCCCCAGAGTGGAACTGGTCCGTCCCGACCGAGCCATCGGCGCCAATACCGTAGCCGCCATGCAGTCCGGTATCATCTTCGGCTATGCCGGGCTTATCGACGGCATCGTGACACGGATTCAAGAAGAACTGGGAGAGAAGGGAACGGTCGTGGCCACCGGAGGCTATGCCGGCATCATCGCCAAGGAAACCAGAGTAATTGACAAGGTCAATCCCGATTTAACACTCATCGGAATAAAAACCATCCACGCTTTGAACCAGACCTAGTCAACCAAGGAGATAACCATGTTGAAAAATAAGACCATAATTTTAGGCATAACCGGAGGCATCGCCGCATACAAGGCGGCGGATATTGCCAGCAAGCTGACCCAGGCAGGAGCCGCCGTCGAGACAGTAATGACCGAGTCGGCTACGAAATTCATCACCGCGCTGACCCTGCGCAATATCACCGGTCGGCCGGTGGTGACCGACATGTTCGAGCCAGCTTCCGAGTATCAGGAGGAGCACATAGCCCTGGCCGAGTCGGCTGACGTGGTTGTTATCGCCCCGGCTACGGCCAATACCATCGCCAAACTGGCGGCGGGCATCGCCGATAATATGCTCGGGTGCATCGTGCTGGCGACCGAGGCGCCGGTTATCCTTGCCCCCGCCATGAACGATGTCATGTACCAGAACTCCATTACGCAGGAAAATTTAACGAAGCTGAAGGCAAGAGGTTTCACCATCATCGAGCCCGAGTACGGGCGCCTGGCTTCGGGGAAAATGGGGCAGGGAAGGCTACCTGAGACCCCTAAGATAATCGAGGTTATCGAGAAGGCTCTGAGTGGCTAGGAGAGACCTGGAGGGTAAGCATATCGTGGTGACGGCCGGCGGCACGCGTGAACCCATCGACCCGGTACGTTATATCGGAAATCGCTCGTCCGGTAAAATGGGATACGCACTGGCCGAAGCCTCGCGCGACCGCGGGGCTGAAGTATGGCTAATCGCGGCGCCGACGGCGCTCCCCGACCCTGCCGGCGTGGAATTAATCCGTGTTGAAAGCGTCTTAGAGATGAAGGACGCGGTCACTAAAGCGTGCGCCTGCGCCGATGCCTTGATTATGGCCGCCGCACCC
>JAGLTT010000196.1 GCA_023135135.1 Dehalococcoidales bacterium | reverse complement strand
GTCCTGGCCTCGGACGCCATGTTCCCGTTCTCCGATGTCGTCGAACTTGCCGCCAAAACAGGCGTGACGGCCATCATCCAGCCCGGCGGCTCGATACGAGACCAGGAGTCGATAGACGCCGCCGACAAGTATAACATCGCCATGGTGTTAACCGGCGTCAGGCACTTCAGGCATTAAAAAATTGGAGAGGGCTTATGGCTAATGCAGTCCTGGTAGTAGACATGCTCCGGGGCTTTCTGGAGGAAGGGAATCCCCTGTACATCGGTGCCGATGCCCGCCGTATTATACCCGATATTCAGAAATTGCTGGAGCGGGAGCTTGCCCTCGGTTCTAAAAACTTCTTCATCTGTGACAACCATGACCCGGACGACCTCGAATTTAAGATGTTCCCCCCGCACTGTATCGCCGGTACGGCCGAGGCGGAGGTCATTGCAGAGCTGTCCGCGTACCCGGGGGAGATAATCCCCAAGAAGCGTTACAGCGGTTTTTACGGCACCGACCTCGAAGCAAAGTTGAAAAAGCTTAAGCCGGACAAATTAATCATATGCGGCGTGCTGACCAATATCTGCGTCATGCACACTACCGCCGATGCCCGTAACCGCGACTATGAGGTGGAGATACCGTTGGACTGTGTTGCCTCTCCGGATGAGGCGGCACATCGCTTTGCCCTGGAGCACATGGACAAAGTGCTCGGGGCCAGGCTCGTTCAGGAGGTGAATCATGCCAACACCGAAATTTAAACCTTCGCAGGAAGTACTCTCCGGGGATACCGCCGATGTTTACTTCGTACGCACCATTGATATCCTGCGTAAAGAGAAGCTCAACCCGGTGGCGACCATGGAGGTCTTTAGCAGTCGCGCCGGGATACTCTGCGGCATCGAGGAGGTCAAGGCTCTGCTGGACGAGGCCCTGCCTGAAGGCAACCGCGAGGTCTGGGCGCTGGATGAAGGTGATAACATGGCGGTAAAGGAAGTGGTGCTGCGCATTACCGCCCACTACCAGAGCTACGGCGTTTACGAGACGGCGATAGTCGGCATATTGGCCCATGGCAGCGGCTGGGCGACGGCCGCCCGGGAGTGTGTCGACGCCGCCGGTGGCATACCCCTTATCAGCTTCGGGGCGCGGCATGTGCATCCCGCGGTGGCCGGGGTAATGGACTACGCGGCGGTGGTGGGGGGCTGCGCCGGCTGCTCCAGCATTAACGGAGCCCGACTGGCGGGCGTGGAGGCTTCCGGGACAATGCCCCATGCCCTGATTATCGTGGTGGGCGATACGGTCAAGGCCACCATGCTGTTCGACAGGCACATGCCGCCGGAGGTGCCCCGCGTCTCGCTGGTGGATACCTTCATGGATGAAGACGAGGAGAGCCTGCGGGTAGCCGGGGCGCTGCGGGATAAACTTCAGAGCGTGCGACTGGATACCCCTTCCGAACTCGGCGGGGTTACCGTGGAGCTGGTCAGGAAAGTGCGTGCCCGTCTGGACTCGGCGGGTTTCCAGCACGTGGAAATTATCGTCAGCGGCGGTGTCAACCCGGAACGAATCAAGCATTTTCTGGAGAAAGGCGCGCCGGTGGATGGTTTCGGCGTGGGCAGCTATATCAGCGGCGCCCGGCCAATCGATTTTACCGCCGACCTCCACGAAATAGAGGGCAAGCCCATCGCCAAGCGCGGCAGAATACCGGGTATCACACCTAACCCGCGGCTGAAGCGGATATTATAAATTAGGAGAAGATTATGTCAGAACTGGA
>JAGLTT010000195.1 GCA_023135135.1 Dehalococcoidales bacterium | reverse complement strand
TGGCCGTTTCCTCACCGGGTGCACGGTGTGGTCGAGAAATGCACCTTCTGTTTCCACCGTATAGATGAAGCGTTAAAAGAGGGCAAAAAGGTGGGGGAGGAAGTCGTCCCCGCCTGTGCCGAAGCCTGCCCGGCGCACGCCATATACTTCGGCGACCTGGACGACCCCGATAGCCAGGTATCGCGGTTACTGGCGTCGAGACAGTGGATGCGACTTCGGGAAGAGATGGGCACCAGCCCGAAGGTGTTTTATTTAACTAAATGAGGAGCCCCGATTGACAACTGATTTTGTCGCCCTTGAAGGAAAGTCGAGAGGCTACCGCTTCTTGATAGCGGTCCTGGCCGTACTGGCAGTGGCCGGCTTCGTCAGCTTTATCATCAGCTATATTCAGGGGCACCAGGTGTTCGGCAGCAATAACGTTATTCCCTGGGGCATGCCCATCGTTCTTACCATCTACCTCATCGGGCTCAGCGCCGGCTCTTTGATTCTCTCCTCGCTGACGTATGTTTTCGGGAGAGAGGAATACCGGCCCATCGCCCGGATGGCGGTTTTTCTGGCCATCGTCCTGATTTTCGGGGCCATGCTTTCCATAGCCTTAGACCTGGGAAGGCCGGAAAAGTTCTGGCGCCTTTTCATGTTCTTTTACATGAACAACATGTCTTCGATGTTCGCTATCAACGGTATCCTCTACGGGGGCTACTTCATCATCAGCCTGGTCTATCTGGGGATAATCTTTGCCGGCAGCCACCGTGCCTCCCGGATAACGGGTATCATCGCCGCCGGCTGGGCTATCCTGGTACACCTGGGCACGGGGGCTATATTCGGTATTATTGCCGCCAGAGAAGCCTGGTTCTCGCCGGTAAAACCAGTGGAGTTTCTGGCCGCGGCGCTTACCTCCGGGGCAGCTCTACTGATAGTTGCCGTGACACTCATCCTTGTATTGAGCGGTCGCGAAGTGAAAAAAAAGATGGTGTCTTCACTGGGACGACTGCTGATGTACTTCATCGTTATCCTGCTCGTCCTGATTATCGTCGATAAGCTGATTCACCTCTATTCGGCGCACCGGGAGGCGACGCTGTACATGCTGACCGGGCAATACAGCTGGATTTTCTGGTGTTTCCAGATAGGCCTGGGGGTGGTTATACCGCTGGCAATCCTGCTCAATCCCCGAATAAATAAGGTTATTGGTTGGGTGGTTACCGCCGCGGTCTCGGTGGTAATCGGCGTTTTCTTTGAAAGGTATTATCTGGTAATTCCGGGGGCGGCCTACCCCATGCAATATTACCCGGGGAAGATTGAAGGCGTCTGGGGGGCCACGGGCTCTTTCCCCCTGACCCCGGTAGAGATGGTGCTTTCCGTGGGGATAATCGCCTTCCTGATATTTATTTTCATCATGGGCCTGAAGTACCTGGAGCTATTACCGCCCGGAGAGCCGGCAAAGGAAGCCGTAAAAGAGGGCAAGGAAGAAGCCGAACAGGCGGATAATACCGCAGAGACGAGTGAAGGACAACAAGGTAACGATGAACGATAATAAAGGGGAAATCAGCCGCCGGGAGCTTTTACAAAAGCTTTCACCGCTCGGCAGAGTGAGTCTCGATGCCACAAAATGCACGGGCTGCGGTCTCTGCGCCCAGGAGTGCCCTACCGGTGCGCTTACGATTACGTCGAGTGCTGAGTCCGACACCTTCCGGATTCTCTTTAAACATGGCGTTTGCGTGGCCTGTGGTAAGTGCGTTGAAATCTGCCCGGA
>JAGLTT010000194.1 GCA_023135135.1 Dehalococcoidales bacterium | reverse complement strand
CCCAGCATAAGTTTCCAGGTAACTTTACGCTCGATATCCGGCATGGCGGGGAAATCGCCGTAGAAGGGCAGGGCGTATTCTCCTTTTTGTATCCCCTGGCGGATAGCTTCAAACTCTTCCGGCGACGGCCTCATGGCGCCCCCGTCCGGCCATCCCTGCAAGGGCCAGGGCAGCTTTTTACCGTTGGCATCGACCAGCTGAATATTCTCGTAGCTGGCGTCTCCGGCGCCGCCGTACCAGGTATGCTTGTAACCGGTTCCCAGCATCAGAATCCCGGTCCGCTCCATCAGGGTAAGTTCGGCGCCGGCTCTCCAGGCCATGGCCACGCCGTCGCCGGTCGAGTTACGGGAACGGAAGGTATTATAACCGGACAGCTCCGTATTCAACATCCACAGAGAAAAGTCGCCGGCAGTGGCCAGCACAGCAGCCTTCGACTTAAAGACCATGAATTCGCCGGTGCGGTTGTTAAGGCCCGTAGCACCAACCACCCTGGCTCCCTGGATACCTCCTTCGGTCAGCAGGCTGGTTACCATGACTCTGTCGTAGATTTTAACGCCCAGCCGCTGGCACTCCTTCTTCAACGCCGGTTTGAAAGTGGTCCCCCAGATGCGTATCACAACCTCCGTGGAGTGGTTGGGGCTGACGCGGGGTGAAAACATGAATTTGGTATCGTCGTATCTGCCTTCGGCCCCTATGTATTCGTCGTCGACGTCCCTGATTTTACCGCCCATCTGTTCCATTTCAAGGAGGGTGTCGTAGTCCTCACGGCATTGAATCTGGGTGCCGATGCCGTTGGCGTAGGGACACTTGACAGGGTCCTTCTGCAGCGTTCCCAGGATACCCGGATACTCGGTCATTTTTTTCGCCCATTCATCGGGGTCTACCTTGGAGTGAGGATTAGCGGGAACGTGACACCAGTGGTCGCACCCGGGTCCACCGGCACCGCTTCTAATCGTGTCCCCCTTTTCCACCAGGGCGACCGTCGCTCCCGTCCTGGCGGCGCTTATGGCCGCCCAGCATCCGGCGATGCCGCCGCCGATAACCAGGACATCCGTCTCGATTTCCCGCTCTTTTTCGTAGTTTATCGGGTAGGGCCAGGCGGGTGCTGTACCCTCTTTTTGAAAGAAATCATGCCATTTTGTCATTTTTCAAACCTCCTTCCGGTGTTGATTGTACCAGATTGTACTCCCTTATTAAATGTAATGAAATGATAAAGCTACTACTTTATACTCTTGATAGTCTCCGTTGCCCAGCTGGCGGCACGCTCCAGTTCTCCCTCTTTCAGCGGGCCTTCCGTGCCTTTGACGAAAAAGGGTTCCGGGGGCAAGATGAGATTACCGCCCTTCTTTTTCAGGTTCTTGCCGATTTTCCCGGCGGCATAGCCGAAGATACCGACCCATTTTGCCGGGATTCTGGTATCGAACGAAGCTACGCTCATGCCGTTGACGGCATTCTCGGTAACTTTTTTCAGGAAGGCCTGCATCGCTGGCGTCGGTCTGCCCGCCTGTGTCGGAGCCCCGACGATGAGGAGGTCAATCCCTTCCAGTTCGGCAGGATTTGCTTCGCCGGCATGAAGCACCTTAACATCGCCGGTAATAGCCCCGCCGATAGCTCTGGCGATTTTCTCCGTGTTGCCGTAGACCGAGTCATAGACTACTAGAGTTTTCATCACGCACCTCCGAACCAGTATTTAGTGTACAATTCATGGTCGAAAGTCACAAGTTTTTTGTTATAACAAGATAACGGGTTGACAACAACAT
>JAGLTT010000193.1 GCA_023135135.1 Dehalococcoidales bacterium | reverse complement strand
ACCGTGGGCACGGCGGTCTGGGATGCGGGGTACGAGGGGCGCTCCCAGTCTTTACTGGTGGTCTATAACTACCGGGGTTTCCGGGTGCAGAAAAACACCCGTATAACGCAGCTCGTTTTCTTTGAACTTACCGGAGATTCGGAGGGATATGGCGGGGTCTACCAGGGGGAGAATATCTAGGGGATTAGAACTGCCCCGCCACAAAATCGGGCACGTCCACCGTACCCAGCAGGACCGGTTTTTGATGGCAGTCGCTGCCGCCGGTCATGAGCAGGCCGTGTTTCTTGCAGAACTCGATGTAGAATGAAGTAGTCTCGGCGTCATTCCGGGAGTGCCAGCATTCCACGCCGTCGATATAATCCAGCATGTGTTCCCGGATAATATTTCCCTGTTCGGGCAAATCTTTAGTCAGGCTTATCAGCGAGGTGCCGTTGGGGTCGTTGGGGTGGGCAAGAGAGAGCCTGCCTCCGGCGTTCCTGATAAGCTCCGAGGCCTCGGACAGCGAAAGCGGGTACTTGGGAACGTCACATTTTACTAAATATCTATCGAATGCTTCCTGACGGCTGGTGACAATCCCCTTTTTAACGAGGTAATCGGCAATGTGGGGCCGACTCAAGACACTGTCAACGCCTTCCTGCATTTTATTCAGGTCGGAATCAGTAAATAGAGGAAAGCCCTCTTTCTTGAACTCGCCGTTAAGGTTGTCTATGATTTGATGCGCTCTTTTCTCCCGGTGGTCTCTTATCAGGTGCAGCTTTTCCTTGAGAGCGGGGTTTGTATAGTCATATCCGTATCCCAGAAAATCGAGGGAAACCGTTTTGCCTTTATACGGGAAGGTCACGTTCAACTCGACGCCGGTGATGTAATTAATTTCGTGCTTCTCAGCCAGCGCGACGGCCTGTGCCTGGTGGTCTATGGCATCGTGGTCGGTGATTGATAGTAAATCGATGTTTCTTTGTCTGGCTTCCCGGAAGACTTCCTCCACAGTGAGCGCACCGTCCGAACCGGTGCTGGTGTGGATGTGTAAATCAATCTTCATACGGCTGCCCGTGCTATTTTACGTCCTGCCCGATTATATACCAGTCTTCGGGGGGGTCCTCGGCGGTATCGACGACCAGGTGAATGATGTTGAGTCCCGGGTTCAGCTTTTTCAGGTCGTCCGGATTTACGGCTTCGAACTTCTTTTTATTATTGAGGTAGGCTTCCTCGGTCAGGGCGTTGGATACATAATTTTCCTTATCACGTGCCAGTATCCGCCGGATGGAGACCTCCCGGGGGCAAGCGGTCTGGAGGATGACGAAGGTCCTGTCATGTCTGGCGGCGATAGCCGCCGCCCGCTGCCGCAGCGACTGCGTAACAAACGTGGCATCGAGGATGACGCAGCTATCGCTTTCCAGTGCCTCGTCCGCCTGACGGAACATCTCGTCGTAGACCTGTGTCCGCTTGTTCATGTCCCCGGCTACTTTCGCATCGAAAATGTCTTCGTTTTTCAGCACCTCCAGACGGATAATGTCGGTACGCAGGAGCTTGCAGCCCTTGATTTTGGCGACCTCCTCGGTGGTCTCCGTCTTCCAGGTGCCGGGGAGTCCGCAGGCGATGAGCAGGAAGCCGGACTTAAGTTCGGCTTTGATATATTCAGCAAACGGTTCTCTCATCTCATAGTCTCCTTAGTCACCTGAAATATATGATTCCGCCAGCTCGAAATAGCTCCGCGTGTTTTCCAGTATTTTTGCCTTTTCTCCGGGGTCTATAAATGCGTCGGCGTACTGGAAGCACCCCACCTTGCCCCGCACGCAGGCGCGGTAGC
>JAGLTT010000192.1 GCA_023135135.1 Dehalococcoidales bacterium | reverse complement strand
CGGAGGAACCCGAGGAGTACCAGAAACACCACAATTACACCACGGAAATAGTGGATATCACCAAACGCCAGGTTGAAAAATACCATGAAGATACGGGAAGCAAGGCTATTAAAGTAGGTACGGTTACCCGTATCGGTAATCCCGCCGAGGGTATTCTGGACTACGTTGATAAGGGACACATGTGCCTGATTGTTATGGCAACCCACGGTCGTTCGGGCGTAGGCCGCTGGGCGGTGGGCAGCGTCGCCGATAAAGTCGTCAGATCAACCACAAGGCAGCCGCTATTACTCATCAGGGCCAAGGGCGCCCATCCGGAAGTACGCGCCAAACGAATACTGAAGAAAGCCCTCATACCGCTGGACGGCTCTATGGAAAGTGAAGCCGTAATCCCGTATTTGAGTGAGGTCGCGCAGAGTCTACAGATGGAACTCACCTTGCTTAGAGTAATTTCCAAGAATAACGGTAGTTTTGCCGATGTCGATGCTTATCTCCAGAAATGGTGCCGGCGATTCGAAGAGAAGGGTATTACCGCGGGATACGAGGTGAGAGTTGGCTCGCCTGCCGAACAGATTATCGACCTCGCCGACGAATTTGCCAGCGACATGGTGGCCATGTCAACACGCGGACAGACGGCTGTTAATCTCTGGAGTCTGGGCAGCGTAGCGCAGAAAGTCCTGCTCGGAGGCAATACGCCTCTGCTGCTGATAAGAGCCTGAACGCCGGGTTTATAACCCCACCCATAAACATTATTACTCCCCACCCCATTCCAACGGACTTGCTTAATTCACCTATCTCTGCTATTTTGGAAACGACCGTTGCTCATGTATTTGCACTCTGGAGAACCGGCAATCCCCGATTAAGTGAAATGCTTCGTTGATATGGATGACAGGTTGATTATCAAAAGGCTGGTAGTAGGGTCACTATCAGCCAATTGCTGGATAGTCGGCTCGGGGGCTGAGGGAGAAGGCCTGGTAATCGACCCCGGAGGTAATGCCGAGGTTATTCAAAAAGCGATTACCGATTCCGGACTGGATATCAGGGTTATCGTGCTGACTCACGGCCACTCCGACCATATCGCCGCCCTTTACGAGGTACAGGACCGGACCGGCGCCGAAATTGCCATCCACGTCGAAGATGCCGATTTCCTTGAAGGTCACGGCTCTCACAGTTCCCAGTTTGGTATTTCCTATAAGACACCACCCCCACCGGACAGGCTGCTCCGGGAGGGAGATATTATAGAAACCGGCAGCCTGAGTTTCTCGGTAGTCCACACGCCGGGCCATACCCCCGGCAGCATCTGCCTGCTTACCGCTGACAAGGTGTTTACCGGGGATACGCTTTTCCGCCGGGGTATCGGCACCACGATGATGCCCGGAAGCAGCCGCAGCCAGCTGATAGACAGCATTCTTACCAGATTAATGGTACTGCCGGATAGCACCATCGTGTATCCCGGTCACGGCCGGGAGACTACTATCGGCGCCGAGCGCCGGGACAACCCCTACGTGCGAAATAGCCGGTAGTTTTAATATGTAAATTCTCTACCATCTTTGTCATTCCGTTCGCCTGTAAGTCCACCCTATTATAACTAAAAGCCTTTAATCCCCTTCTCCAGCCGGTTCATTTTATTTACGCTCGCTGGAGAGGGGGATAATCTATTTTTGGGGGGGTGGTATACCTCTAAAATCCCCCTTTTTCTCTAAAACGTAATTTTTAACGAATGTGATTTTTTTGTAAATGTTGCGTCGTGTTTTGTGACCCGTCTGTTAGCGTGCAGTACTAAAGTAATCCCAGCACTTTCGTCAATAAAGTTAACCGCGTGAACAACGGAATTAACCTCAGGAGAACAAAATCAATAAACC
>JAGLTT010000191.1 GCA_023135135.1 Dehalococcoidales bacterium | reverse complement strand
CCGAGTCTCTCGATGTTCTCAATTATCAGTTTGGAACATTCATTCTTAGGGTCGTAGGGACTAAACCTTGAGGTACCCAGCATCGTACCACCGTATCTGTCCCAGGTCCTGACCGCGTCCGGGTTCAGCGGTACGATATTCCCGGCGGTATCCCAGGTAGCCGGGTCGACATTTGCCAGCCCTTTCCACCCATCCCGGATACCCATGACTTCGTAGCGAATGCCCCTCTCCCATTCGAGGCGCTCGTCCATGGCGGTTTTGACCACCCATTTAAGGGCCGGGTTCAGTCCGGCGCAGTCGCCGCCGCCCGTCAGCACACCGATTCTGCTCTTTTTCATGCTATCTTTACTTTTCAGTATATCACTCTATTAAGAAGAGTGATAGAAAATACCAGCGTTATGCTTTATTGTCTCCGCTTACTCATCTTGAACCACGGGTGGAAGCTGATGATGCTGTCCTTAGGCATAGAATGGTGACCGTCGCTGTTCATGGCCATATCCATCGCATTGAGGTAATCGGCAATCCTGTCCGGCATGAGGAAGTGATGGCCGACATATTCTTTGGCTCTCTGACCGAATGCTTCGGCGGCTTTAGGGTTTTTCAGCAGGTTTATCATCCGGCGTGCCGTTTTCTGCGGGGTCTCATAGAAGTAGCCGGTATCACCTTCCCTTATCTGGAGTGGAATCGCACCCACGTTAGCTGCAATCACCGGCTTGGCCTTCCAGAGCGCTTCCGTGATAACCAGCCCGAACCCCTCCCGGGTTGACGGCTGTATGATAACGTTTGCCGAACGCTGGAGGGCGTTGACTTCCTTCCAATTTTCCAGGCGGTTATCAAGCGAAAGATGGAGTATATGGATGTCCTCGTCATTTTTAGTGTCTTCGTAGAGCTGGTCCAGTATCCGGGCTCCTTCCGGGTCGTCTGATGCCATGCCGCCGGCCAGGATAAGCTGGCAGTTCTGTTCTTTTCTTACATAACGGAAGGCGTCAATCGTCCTGTCCAGTCCCTTCCACGGGTCGAACCGGCCTACCTGGGCGATGATTGGGATTTTCCTATCAATTTCGTATTTGGTGAGTACCTTGTCAATTTCCGCCTGGCTGAGCTCGCGGTTTTTCTCGGAAAGGGGGTCGATAAACGGCGGTATGATAAAGCTGGGCAGCGGCCAGCGTGTCACGACGTAATGCGCCGCCGAAAATATGGCAGCATCGTACGGCTCTATCCAGTTGGTCATGAAGTTCCACAGGCCGGGGTTAGCGTCCATTGGCGCCTCTTCAATATCGATGTGGCATCTCCAGAGCCAGGTCATGCCCGATTTCTTGAGATGTCGGGCCAGGCCGAGAGGCTGCGGGTCATTGACCATAATAATATCGGAATTATGGTCCAGAATATCGCTGCGGGCGCAATCGGTTATGGTGGAGTAATAGGACCTTTCCATTTCCTGCGTGAAGTTTCCTTTCATGCCCTGTAACAGGTTGTGCAGGCCTTTGGTACACTCGAAGAACTCTTCGTTGCCGCTGATAACCTTCCATTCAGTATCAACGCCGAGGTTGTTCTGAAAGGGGACGGAGCTGTATAGCATCTCGGCGACGCCGCCGCCCTGGGCGGTAGCGTTCAATTCCAGCACCCTTCGTCCTTTCAGACGTTCGGCGGCCTGCTGTACCCTCTCTGTTCTCCTGTTCCCGATGATGGGCGTGTAGGCTTTAAGTGGTGGAGCGGAAAAGGGGCAGAGGTTCAGTCGCTTGCTGTAAATAACTCCGTGTGCAGATTGTGAAGGTGTTGCGGTTACCGGTGTCTCCCGAGTTTTCTTTTCTGCTTTCAATGTGTTATCTACCTTCCTTTTATCATGTTGTATTTTGTTGGCTATGACCATG
>JAGLTT010000190.1 GCA_023135135.1 Dehalococcoidales bacterium | reverse complement strand
AAAATAATGATTGACGCCAACGGCGGCTGGCTGTATCACCAGGCTCTTTACGTCCTGCAGAGAGTGGCGAAGTACGACATTTATGTAGCGGAACAACCCGTACCCCGGTGGGATATAGACGGGCTGGCGCGCCTCCGCCGGAAGGTGGACGTGCCGATATTCCCCGACGAATCTGCCGCCGAGCTCAACGACCTTATTAAAATAATCGAGCGGGAAGCTGCGGACGGGTTTTTCCTCAAGGTGCCCAAGGCCGGCGGCATACTGAAGTCACGTAAGTGGGTATCCATAGCGCAGGCAGCCAACCTGCCGGTAATGTGCGGCTGCATGATTAACTCCGGCCTGGGCTGCGCAGTCGAGGCGCACTTCCTCGCCGCTACCGAGTGGATGGGTAAAATCGAGCAGGAAGCCATCGGCCCGCTTAATCTCTATAACATACCCGATACGGTCAGCACCCCGTTGAAGAACGACCTCGCCGTCAAAGTCCCCAGATACGAGAAAGGCTTTCTCTACCCACCCGACGGGCCCGGATTCGGGGTGGAGTTGAACGAGGCCGCCGTCAAGAAGCTGGCAACTCCCGGCAAG
Organism: Dehalococcoidales bacterium; assembly: GCA_023135135.1. GTDB lineage: Bacteria > Chloroflexota > Dehalococcoidia > Dehalococcoidales > RBG-16-60-22 > JAFGPF01. Next base: position 1,326 of record JAGLTT010000190.1, on the reverse strand, counting down.
AGCCCGACGGTAATAGGTAAATAGGTGGTATACAGGTGAGACGCCGGGAGGTATATTATGAACAATGACACACCGATTGAAAAGCTGGCCGCCAACGCGCTGGAGACGCGCTTTGAAAACTTCGACGCGGATACGCTGGAGAGCACGAAGTACCGCATCATAGATACGGTGGGCTGCCTGATAGGTGGTTCCGGCGATACGGGCAATCCCGAACTTGTTAAACTCCTGCGGAGCGATGGAGGTAAAAAAGAAGCCACCATCCTGGTTCACGGAGGTAATGTGCCCGCCGGTAACGCCGCCATGGCGAACAGCGTCATGGCCCGTTCTTTCGATTTCGAGCCGGTGAGTCCCCTGGTGGACGGCGTCAACACACCGGGTCATATCAGCGGGACTACCGTGCCTACGGCTATCAGTATGAGCGAGGCAGCAGACGGCAGCGGTCGGGAGCTAATTACCGCACTGCTCGTCGGGGATGATATTGCGTCACGCCTGCTGGCCGCCTCGGGCTTCGGCTTTACCCTGGGCTGGGACGGCACCGGCACGGTAAACGCCTTCGGGGCGGCGGCCATCGCCGGACGGCTGCTGGGACTGGATAAACTCCAGATGAGAAACGCCTTCGGCATCGTCCTTAACCAGATCGGCAGCACCTTCCAGATAATCTGGGACGGCACTACGGCCTTCAAGCTACCACAGGGGATATCGGCCCGGGCGGGCGTTTTTTCCGCACAGCTGGCCAAAGCCGGCTGGACAGGTCCCGAGGACGCATTGTTCAGCAAGTTCGGCTACTACAAGATGTTTACCGAGGGGTGCCAGAAACCGGAGTACCTGAGCCGTGACCTGGGTACGGTATATTACGCCGACGGTACCATCAAGCCCTACCCCTGCTGTCGCATCCCCCATGCCGCCATCGACTGCGCCCTATCGATATTGAGTAAACATGACATCAAGACGGACGATATACAGGAAATAAATCTCGACCTCGCCCAGGGAGGCATCGACCATATCTGCGGCAGTCCGTTTAAAATCGGGGCATTCCCGCACGTCAATGCCGCCTTCAGCTACCAGTACGTGGTGGCGACGGCGTTTCTTCACGGAAGCGTCAAGCCGGAGCATTTCACCGAGAAAGCGATACGCGACCCCCGGATAACCGACTTCATCCAGAAGATAAAGCTCACGCCCAGCGCGTATGTAAAATTCGAATCCGCCAAATTGACCGTAACCCTCAAAAATGGGCTGGAGTTCACCGAGTCCTGCGAGGCGGTTAAAGGCGACCCCCAGCACAACCCGATGTCCAAAGAAGAGATAATAGCTAAATTCTGGACTAAC
>JAGLTT010000019.1 GCA_023135135.1 Dehalococcoidales bacterium | reverse complement strand
AGAACAGCCTGGTTGGCATAAAGCAATTCACCGTCTTCGGTAACGATGCGAATCCCCACGGGGCAAATATCCATGGCGTTGCGGAAGTTCTGCTCCGACTCTATGTATGCCTCTTCAAGCTCCCTGACGCCGAGCAGGGCGGCATCACGCTCACTGATGATATCGTCAACTTTACCGACGCGCAGGCTGGCAATAAGCGCTTCGGACTCTGCCAGCTTCTTTTTCAGTTCTTCATAGGTCGGTCTTTTGCTCATCATACGCCTCAATAGCATGAAAAGTGGTTAAATGTATTCAGGTTTTATCATACGGTTACAATCTTATAGTGTATAGGTTATTCTGTAAATATGTCAAGTGGCAAAAAATGCTACAATAGGGTAGCCAGATGACGCCAGTCTCCTTTCGCATAAATTACGTTAAGCTCTCGCTTAATACAGCGTAATCAATGTTTTTACAGGAATTGCCATCATGCTATAGCAGGATATGCCGGTTTGCTTTTCGGGGGGTTAAGGCTGGCTGATTTCGGTTATGCCGGAGAGATTCTTAAAGTAAATTTATCCGATTTACTCGAACAGCTCCATGATGTGCATGACTTTCTGCGGCATGCCGTGCCGGGTGGTGCTATCGATTAGCTGTATCTGGCAGCCGGGGCAGTCGGTCACGACGATATCCGCACCCGTCGAATCGATACTGGCGGCTTTCTTATCGGCTATTTTCTTGGACAAATCGTAAAAGTAAATACTGAAAGTCCCCGCCATGCCGCAGCAGCGGTCGGCATCGGGCATTTCCACGAAGTGAATATCTGGAATCGATTTTAATATCTTGCGTGGCTGCTCCTTGACACCCAGGTAGCGTCCCAGGTGGCACGGTTCGTGCCAGGTCACGGTCTTGCCCTTGAATTCACCGGCGACGCGGTAGGCGGAGGGGGGCAGTTGCAGTACGTCCACCAGGAACTCGGTGATATCCTTTATTTTACCGGCGAACTCCGTATATTCCCGCTTTCTATCGTCGTTATCGGCCAAAAACTTAACATAATCCTTCATCGCCGAGGCGCAGGTAGCGCAGTCGGTAATTATATAATCGAGTTCTTTAAAAGCCTTAACGTTGGTGTCGGCCATCCGGCGGCCGGTGGCAAAGTCGCCCGCCCCGAGGAATACCGGCGCCCCGCAGCACCCCTGCCCCCGCGGCACGACCACCTCCACGCTGTTCCGCGTGAGGAAATTGATTATCTTCTTGCCAAGCTCGGGAAAAACGAAATCGGTCATGCAGCCGGTAAAATAGCCGACCGTATATTTCACTTCAACACCCGCGGGAGGCTTATTGATTTCCGGTACAGACTGTCGCAGGAATTTTGGGGCTATCTGCGGGATATGCCGGCCCTTGCCGAGGGCTGAGAGAAAAAGGGATAGGTGCCGTATTGTACCTTCGGTTTTCGGCAGGAAAATCCCCTGGAACCATGAGGCCAGCCGTACCACCCCGCCGAAAAGCCGGCGCCGGGGCAGCAGCCAGCGGTAGACAATATTGTACGGGAAGGACAGTCCCTTTAGCCTTACTTTATCGGCACGGGCGGCGGTAATTACCGCCGGCACCTGGGTACCGGCCGGGCAGTTCTCGGCGCAGGTCATGCACAATGTGCACCGGTTAAGCTGCTCGGCCATTTCGTCGGTGGCTTCCAGCGTACCGTCAAGCAGTGCCCTGATGAGCATAATCTTGCCGCGCGCTACCGAAGATTCGACGTGCTCCTCCTGGTACACGGGACAGTAGGACATGCAGAATCCGCACTTGGTGCACTTGTCGAGGTCTTCTTTGAACCTGTCTATCTGCTCGAAGTTCAGGCTAGTTTTCATTTGATGATGTTTCTTCCCAGATTTTACCATCACACTCTGTCATTGCGAGCCCCGATGAAATCGGGGCAAAGCAATCTCACAGATTGTCCAAAGCTATGATGGGGATTGCCACGTCGCTGCGCTCCTCGCAATGACTCATCGTCGTTTAATTTGTTAGTATTTTAATCTGATGTTTCTTCCCAGATTTTACCGGGATTGAGGATGTGATTGGGGTCGAGGACATCCTTGATTGCTTTCATTATTTCTATAGCCGCGGGGTCCATAGCCTTCTTTAAAAAGCGCTGCTTCTCCAGGCCGATGCCGTGCTCGCCGGAAAGCACGCCGCCCAGCGACAGGGCTATCTCGATAATTTCTTCAACGCATTTTAAAGAACGGTTATAATGCTCTTTGTTTCGACTGTCCGTAAGCACCACCGGGTGGAAATTGCCGTCGCCGACATGCCCGGCAAAGCTGATGGGCACGTCGTATTTTTTTGCGCTTTCCTGGCCGAGCTTAATAAAATCGGCTATCTTATCGCGGGGTACGGACACGTCCTCGTTAACGATGGTATGGGTCCGGCTGGAGATATCGGAGAAGTGGGCGGTCCTGGCCTGCCAGTATCGGTCGGCCTCTGCCTGATTTTGCGCTACCTTGACCTCGCCCGCTCTGCTTTGACAGATATCCACGACCTGCTGCGCCTCGGCCTCCACGGTTTCCGGCAGCCCGTCGACCTGTATAAGAAGAATTACCTGTGACTTATCGAGAATTTCATCCGGCAGGAGCCCGCGAAACTTTTCGAACGTCCAGTTATCCACGAACTCTACCTTCGAGGGCAGGACGCCGCTGGCAATAATTTCGGTCACGGTCTCGCCGGCTACGGCTACATCGCTGATAACGGCCACGATAGTCTGGCTGGACTTCTGCGACGGCAGCAAACGGAGCGTTATCTTGCTGATAACACCCAGCGTCCCCTCGGAGCCGGTAAACAGCATCGCCAGCTCGTACCCCGTCCGGTTCTTGGGCGTCAGGCCGCCCAGCTTTACTATTCTACCGTCGGCCAGTACCACCTCAAGGCCGAGCACGTACTGCTTGGCGACCCCGTATTTCAGGCAGGAAGGCCCCCCGGAGTTCTCCGCCACCACGCCGCCCATCGTGCAACCCTGGGCGCTCTGGGGGTCGGGTGGGAAAAACAGGCCTTCTTTAGCCAGGGCTTCCTGCAAGTCCTGGAGGATGACGCCCGGCTCCACCGTGGCGTTCAGGTTGGTCCTGTTAATTTCGATAATCCGGTTCATCCGGGTGGTGCACAGGACGATACCGCCCTTAATCGGTATGGAACCGCCGCTGACATTGGTACCGCCGCCCCGGGGCGTGACCGGAATACGGCTTTCGTTAGCCAGTTTCAGAATATCCGATATCTGGTTGGCATTTGTCGGCAGCACGACTACGTCCGGCAGGTGTTGCCACATGTTGGTGGCATCGTAAGAGTAAGCCAGCAACTCCTCCTGGGTTGCCAGCACGTTATCTTTCCCGACGATTCGTCGTAGCTGGTCGACATGTTTCGCGTTAAACATAAAGACTCCCGGATATACTCGGTCCCCTACTACTACTTTAGCGTGTTGAGGGCGTCTGTTCAAGCTGGCAACTTGATGATTCCCGTTAAAAGATATTATTATGACTATGAACCGAGTGGCTGACTATTAATATTTAAGGAGGAATACATGCTGCTACCCGATAAAGTTGCCATTATTAACGGCGGGGCTACGGGGATGGGCAGGAGCACGGCTATAAAATTCGCAGAGGAGGGCTGCTCCAGCGTCATCGCCGATGTTAACGAGGCGGGAGCCATGGAGACGGTCAAGGAGGTCGAAAAAAGAGGTAAGGAATGTCTTTTCGTCCCCTGCGATATCACCGACATCAAGCAGATTAAAAATTGCGTGGACCAGACCGTTAAAAAGTTCGGCACGGTGCATATTATGGTAGGCTGCGCCGGGGGAACCCCCAGAGTCAGGGGAGGGGATGCCCCAAAGCCGGGCAGCCGGCCCAGGAGAGGCGTTGCCAACCTGGACGGAACTTTCTGGGACGTGATGTTATCCCTGAACCTGAAAGGTCATGCCTTTTTCTGCAAGGAAGTGGCGCCGTATATGGTTAAACAGAAATTCGGTAAAATTATCCTGATTTCTTCTCTGGGAGTGTATTCACCCCCCATGCCTGCGTCCGAGTATCATTCCGCTAAAGCCGGAATACTGGGACTTGTCTATAATCTGGCCTTTGAGCTGGCCCCTCACAATATCAATGTGAACGCCATCCTGCCGGGCCCCATAAAAACACCCTTCTATGACCCTTTGATGGCCAATTTGTCGGAGAAAGAAAAAGAGGCCAAGTTCGACGAGATGGGTAGGTCGGTGCCCTTACAGAGAATCGGTTTGCCGGAGGATGTTGCCAATGTGGTTCTCTTCTTTGCGTCGGAAATGTCATCTTATATTTCCGGCGAGACCTTGATTGTGGGGGGCGGTAAGCCGCTGCCTCTTTATAGCGAAATGTTTTAGCCGCGGTATTTCTAAAGTATTAAAAAATGGGGAGCGGAGATGCTCCCCATTCGGTTTACGGCTCTATAGACCTATAATTTCCTCAAGATGGCGCGGCAGGGGCCGGCGTCACCCCCCTCGATTTTAATCGGCAGACAGATAATTTCATAGTCGCCCGGCTCCACAGCAGACAGGTCTAACCCTTCGATAGCCCAGATACCGTTGCCGACCAGCACCTCGTGTACCTCGACCAGGTTCTCTCTATCCCTGTAACTGCCTATGGCGTAATAATCTATGCCGATTACCGATACTTTCTTCTCAAGGAGGTAATAGGCTGCCTCGGTGGATATATATACGAAATCCTCGACGAATTTATCCAGCTTGTAGAATGAGGAATTTTTGGTTTTAAAAAGAATGCGCTCGCCCGGTCGGATATCATAGGATTCCAGTTCCTCCGGCTTTATCGACTCGGTATCTTTGATTCCGATGACGCGTACCGGCCCCATGATGGTATCGAGGGGCATCTTATCGATACTCGTTCCACCGGGATTGAAGTGGCGCGGGGCGTCGATATGCGTGCCGTGGTGAGAGTTTATGGTCATCTGAGATGTTGTAATCTGCTTATCACCATCCTGGTGATGCATGAAGTCGATGTCTGGCGGAACGGGGTCGGTAGGCCAGTGCACCATATCCTTGCGCAGCGGTATCGAGATATCTATCCATTCCGACATGGCCATTCTTGGCACCTCCTCATAATTAGCTGCTGTTGCTTATTAATAACTGGCCTTATAGCGGTCTCAGGATGGCGCGGCATGGGCCGGCATCACCGCGTTCCATGCGGAGCGTGAGGCAGAGAAGCTCGTATTCACCGGGTTCAACGCCGGAGAGGTTAATCATCTCAAGAATATAGACGCTGTTTTTAAGCAGCGTCTCGTGCGTTTCGCCGATGTTCTGCTTGTCGTGATAGCTGCCTATCGTAATATAGTCGATACCTACGAGTCGTATTTTCCTCTCGGCAAGATAATGCGCCGTTTCGGTTGCCATATAGACGTAGTCCTCGACGAATTTGTCCCCTTTATAGGCTTTTTCCGAGTTTTGGGTTTTGAAAAGGATACGCTCGCCGGCCCCGATATTGTACGGTTCGAGTTCTTTGACTTTTATCGACTCATCATCTTTGATTTCGATGACGCGCGCCGGTCCGACTGCGGTGTCCAGGGGCATCTGGTCGATGGAACTGCCGCCGTAGATGAAATGAAGAGGCGAATCTATGTGTGTGCCGTTGTGGGAGTTGATGTTAATCTGGGACATCGTAACGCGATCGCCTTTATCCACATCATAAATTCGCTCTATCTTCGGAGGCTGGGGGTCGTCGGGAAAATACTGCATGGGTTTATCCACCGGCATCGGTACGGTAATATCAATCCAGTCTAATTTTGCCATCGTTTGTTCCTCCTGAAAGTCAGATATTTTTATATTTTACTTTCCCCTCGATATAAAGGTCGCCGCCGTGGATATCATTGATGACGGTGGCCGGAAAGTCTATCACCTCAAGTCGCAGAATCGCCTCCGGCCCGAGGTCTTTATAAGCAATTACCTCTGATTTAATGATGGTTTTGGAGATTAATGCGCCGGCGCCGCCGATAGCCGCCAGGTAAACGGCCTTATGTTTTTTCATGGCCTCTTTTACTTCCACCGAGCGTGTGCCTTTGCCAATCATTCCTTTCAGCCCCGCGGCGAGGAGCCGGGGGGTATACATATCCATTCGTGAGCTGGTGGTGGGGCCCGCCGAGCCGATGGGCCGACCCGGCGGCGCCGGGGAGGGGCCCATGTAATACAGCATCTGTCCCTTAATGTCGAAGGGCAGCGGTTCTTGTTTTTGAAGGGCTTCGGCCATTCTTTTATGGGCGGCGTCACGGGCAACGTAGAGGACGCCGGAAAGCAGCACGTTGTCTCCGGCCTTGAGTTCGGTCAATGTTTTTTCAGTTAACGGTAATTTAACCTTTTTTACCATGAACCATTTCCTAAAGCACGATTTCCCGGTGACGGGCGCTGTGGCACTGCAAGTTTACTGCCACGGGCAGGCTGGTGATATGGGTAGGAAAGCTCTCCGCGTGGACGGCCAGGGCGGTAATCCTCCCCCCGTAGCCCATCGGGCCAATGCCCAGGTTATTGACCTTTTCCAGAATTTCCCTTTCGAGGTCGGCTACCTCAGCATCGGGACTGGGTTCGCCGACCTTCCTCAGCAGGGCGTGTTTGGACAGCGCCATCGCTTTCTCTGCCGTGCCGCCGATGCCCACCCCGATGATAATCGGGGGACAGGTCTTGCTCCAGGCCTCGTCCACGGCATTAACGACGAACTCCACCACTCCCCGCCTCTCATCCGACGGCAGCAGCATCCCCAGCTTCGCCATATTCTCGGCGCCCCCGCCCTTGGGCAGAACGGTAATTTTCAATTTGTCACCGGGAACGATGTCCGTATGGATAACCGCCGGGGTATTGTCGCCGGTGTTGGTGCGTTCGGAGAAAGGCCGGGTGACTATTGACTTGCGTAAATAACCTTCGTCGTAGGCCTGCCGCACTCCTTCGTTAACGGCGGTATACAGGTCGCCGTCGACGATGTGCGCATCCTGCCCCAGTTCCAGAAAGACGACGGCCACACCGCAGTCCTGGCACAAAGGGATTCTTTCATTTAAGGCGATACCGGCATTCTGTAAAATTGTATCAATGACTTCCCGGCCGGAAGGTGATTCTTCTTCCCGGCGCGCTTTCTTAAGGGCGGCTAATACGTCCTCACCCAGTTCGTAATTGGCCTGCTTGAAGAGCCTGGCGACGGCTTCGGTAACTGCACCGGCTTTAATTTCTCGCATTATGCTGAATCGCCTTCTGCCAGCAATTTCCTCAGCTCGATAATCATTTCCGGGACGTCGATTTTCACGGGGCATCGCTCCCGACACCGTCCGCAGGTCAGGCAGGTGTAGGCTATGGAAGCCGCTTTCTCCATATCCTCGTCGACGATGGCTGCCCAGACGGCGCCGATACCGGCAAAATACTTATCACCGAAGTGTCCGGCAGTCACGGCAAAGACAGGGCATTCGTAGAGACAGCCGCCGCACCGCAGGCAGTAAAGCGCCTGGGCCAGCCTGGGGTATTTAGCCAGCCGCGTCCTCCCCCCGTCCAGAAAGATGACGTGAAACTCTCGGGGGCCGTGAGCGCCGTAGGTGGTCACCTTTTCGATATCGCCGGTCTTGCTCGGACCGGATACCAGGCTGACATAGGAAGGAATAGTGTAGTTGGCGTATCGCCAGGTCACCTCGGATACCTTGTACGCATCTCCGAGCGAGGGCACCAGTTTTTCCATCCCCACCAGGGCGATGTGGACCGGCGGGGCGCCGGTAGCCAGGCGGATATTACCCTCATTTTCGATAATGAACAGCGTGCCGGTCTCGGCGGCAACTACATTAGCCCCGCTGATGCCGATATCGGCACGGAAGAATTTATCCCTCAGGTATTCCCTGGCTGCCGCTACCATATCGGCGATATCCGAGTCCGGCGCTATTTCCTGTCCCATAATCTTGGAGAAAAGGCGGGCGACATCTTCTCTGGGAACGTGAATCGAAGGCGAAAGGATATGCATCGGCCGCGACCCCATTTTCTGGATGATAAACTCGCCCAGGTCGGTCTCGTAGACCTCGTTGCCTTTATCCTCCAGGTACTCACGCAGGCCGATTTCCTCGCCGGTCATCGTCTTCCCCTTGACCACCAGCTTTTTAGTGCCGGTCAGGTCGGCGATAATCTCCAGAGCCTCGTCCGCCGTTCTGGCGATATAGCCCCTGCCATTATTCTCCTCGATGGTGGCAATCGCCTGCCGGGCGAGCTCTTCCATACGCGGGATAGATGCTTCTTTTATTTTGAGAACCTCTTCCGCCATTTCCACCGTATGAGGGAATTTCTCCAGGGCATTTTTCACATTAGAACGGAAGCTCTTGATAGCCCGGGACAGCGCGAGGCGGAGCCGGTCATCATGGGCCGCTCCCATTATTTCTTTTTTATAGCTCTTGAAATCAGACGTTTTTTTCATGTTTCCATAGCCGTGGCGACTACCTGAGACAGGTCAAGGACCTCGACACTGTCTATTTTCAGTTCACGAAGCCCGTCCTTGAGCTGCATGATACAGCCGGGACAATGTGTCACGATAATCTCGGCCCCGGTCTCCAGCAGTTCGCTGGCCCGGTTGACCGCCAGGACCTGGCTCAACTCGGGGAAAACGGTCTCAAATCCTCCCCCGCCGCCGCAGCAGGTCGCCCACTCGCCACGGGTCCAATCGGGCTCTACTAACTCGATATTCTCAATAGATTTCAGAATCAGGCGTGGCTCCTCGACCAGACTCAAATAGCGCACCAGCTGGCAGGGGTCGTGATAGGTGACTTTAACCTTCCTGGGATAGCGCAGCTTGTTTGACGGGATTTTCTCGGCGACGACTTCCAGGAAGTGCCTGACCTCCAGGTCGTAGCCGTCCACGTAGAGTGGAAAAAGCTTTTGTACGGCATGAGTGCAATAGGGGACGATGCCGATAACCTGCTTTACTCGGAATGACTTTAACTTTTCGTAGGCCTGGCGGGCATTGTCGGCGAATTTAGTTTGCAGTCCGGCGTGGTTCAGCGGCGCTCCGCAGCAGGGCTCTTCCTCGGCGAGGTAGCCGGGCTGAATACCCAGGTTGCGCAGTACTTTAATGGCTGCCTCCAGCGGTTTAACCTCTTCCTTGCCCGGAAGCATGCTCAGGGAAAGAACGTTACTGTATATTCCGGGCAGATTCAGTCCCAGCTTCTTCTGAAAGCGGGCAAAGCGCATCGGCAGCTCGGCGCCGATAACGCTCTTGTCTATCCCCCGCGCCAGAGACATCAGTATTTCCAGTTGAGCGGAGAACTGGTAGCCGCAGCCGGCGAAGAAAGTGGTCTCGGCTTGCCTGGGAAGGTCTAGTTTTTGCGCCCATCGGGCACCCTGTTCTTTGGTGACACCCAGAATATTCTGCCGTGAGATGATATTATCGGCAAGGTAGGTCAGTCCCGGGGGCACTAATTCACTATCCATAGCAGCTTAAAAAATATCGGCGAAGATACCAACCATTAATCATACATCCTCTAGGTTGGTCTGGCAAGTTA
>JAGLTT010000189.1 GCA_023135135.1 Dehalococcoidales bacterium | reverse complement strand
GACCAACCGGTTATGAGCCGGCCGCTCTGCCGCTGAGCTACGAGCCCCTGTATAGCTGTGGTCGATGGGCGCTCCTCCCCTCAATACCTCCCCTGCCCGTCTCAACTATTTTACTCTGACCGACTTTTAATATCAAGAGAACCCTCATTTTATATTATCTCGTACAACCGTAAAAATAGGCGTGTTTGTCCGGTACAGGCTTCAGAAATGACGGGGGTAAAATAGAACCGTCTGTATATTATGTCAACTATAGCACCTGTCGTTTGAATTCCACTCTGAATAATAGTAATATATGTTAAACGAATGTGCCGGGAGATTTGACTCTGGACATGACCGAATGGGAAATTACCGCAACGACTATTTACTGTGATGCTGTTGACGATGAAGTAACGCTGATGGTTTCGGCGGACGGCACGGCGAGGTGTACCGGCCTCCAGAAATATCTCAAGCCTGACAGGGAAACATCCAGAGAGATGAATAATCGAAGTAAAAAGATGGGAAGACAGCTTGCCTGTGACGGTGACGAATGCCAGAAAATAAAGCAGTACCGGGACAAACTGCTGGGTGAGAAGTGACGATATCAGATAAAGAAAATACTGGAAATAGCAGTCCCGATGGGGCCAAGATAAAGATTGAAAACCTCTCCCTTTCCTTCGGCGGCGTCAGGTCTCTGATTGACATCGATGTTGATATCAGGGATAGAGAAATACTGGCTATCATCGGCCCTAACGGCGCCGGAAAGACCTGCATTTTAAACTGCATCAATGGCTTTTACAAGCCGCAACAGGGCGATATATTTTTCGATGGTAAAAAAATCACCCGCATCCGCCCGGATAAAGCCGCCAGGATGGGTCTCGCCAGGACCTTCCAGAACATCGAACTCTATACCGGACTGAGTACCCTCGACAACATTATGGCCGCCCGGCATGTCCTGATGAAACAGAACGCGCTGAGCAGCGCCCTCTATTACGGGTGGTCGCATAAAGAAGAAATCATCCACCGCAAGACCGTGGAGGACATCATCGATTTCCTGGAAATAGAGTCGATTCGCAAGAAGACGGTCGGCATGCTTCCCTACGGCATGCGCAAACGTGTGGAACTGGGCAGAGCGCTGGCCCTCGAACCGAAGGTCTTATTGCTTGACGAACCCATGGCGGGCATGAACCTGGAAGAAAAGGAAGATATCGCCCGCTTCGTTATCGATATATTCGAAGGTCAGGGTGTCACCTACCCGGATACTCCCGTTCTACGGGACGGGGTCAGCTGTATCGTTCTTGTCGAGCACGATATGGGGGTGGTCATGGATATCGCCGACCGTATCGTCGTTCTCGACTTCGGTAAGAAGATTGCCGAGGGCACTCCTGAAGAAATTAAAAACAACCCGGAAGTTATCGCCGCTTATCTCGGTGAGGGGAAAAAGTAGCCGCCCATCGCCTTATTCCCACTTCCGCTCGTCGATTATCCCCTGTTTGTCCTCCGGGATGCTGCCCTGCTCAACGAATTCTATTTTATCTATCTTGATGCGGCAGGTGTCCTGGAATTTTTTGTTAATGCCTTCGGTAAGCTTTGCCTTATCCGCACTCGTGTCTTTCAGCTCAAGCTTCAGGGTCATATCGTCGCGGTGCTGGCGCCGCCCGACGACTAGCTGGTGTCTGGCGACCTGGCTGAAGCTCATAATCGCCTGCTCCGCCTGCTTGGCTACCACGAACATGCCCCTTACCTTGACTGCGTCCCCTGCCCTGCCGACGATGCCTGTAATGCGACTGGCCGTCCGACCGCACGGGCATGGCTCGGTGACATATGAGGACATGTCGCCGGTGCCGAAGCGGATGAGGCCCCAGTCCTTGTTGAAAAGCTGCGTGGTAACAATTTCACCTATTTCGCCGGGTCCCAGTTGTTTCCCCGTCTCGGGGTC
>JAGLTT010000188.1 GCA_023135135.1 Dehalococcoidales bacterium | reverse complement strand
TTAGTCATCAATACACCGAGCGGTAAGTTGAGCCAATACGATGATTCTTATATACGAAAAGCCGCTATCAAATACAAGGTGTCTTATATAACCACACTGGCGGCAGCTATGGCAGCCATCAAGGGCATCGCGGAGTACCGTCAATACGAACCGGGGGTCAAGTCCTTACAGGACTATCACGCCGACATCAAATCGTGATAATCCGCCTCTCTATTCCCAACCACCATCATGGCAGCAGTAATGTCTCGCCTTCTATGCCGAGTTGTTTCAATGCTTCACGGTACAATATGGATAAAGACGACCACAGCTGTTCCCGCTGCTCATCGGATAAACTGGATATAATATCGCGAATCAAGTCCTGTCCCATTGCCTGACTGCAGACCTGCCGTCGTACGGCAAGGAAGAGAATTTATAAATGTCATTGAGAAATAAATATTATCGCACGGGTATTAGCGGTGGAGAGCCCGTTTCAATGCCTGGTGGAAATCAGCGGTGAATTGCCGGGTAACGTCAGCATCGGGCGCCACCATATCGAAGCCGTGGCATGCTCCCGGATATACGTGAAGTTCGGTAGGAACGCACGCCTCAATGAGACGCCGGGCATATTCCACATTTTCATTTAAGAACAGGTCAAGTTCCCCCACAGCTATATATGCAGGGGGCAACCCCGTCAGGTCGGTAGCCCGCATGGCGGCAGCATAGGGTGACACGCCCTCTCCCCCGGGCTCACAGCCCAGGTAAGACCGCCACCCGATAAGGTTGCTTTCCCGTGTCCACAGGAGGGTATCAGGAAGGGCCTCGCTGGCAGGGGCAACATTACAGTCGTCAATCATGGGATATATTAGAAACTGAAACGCGACATCTACTTCGGCGCGGTCGCGTGCCAGCAGCGCTAATCCAGATGCCAATCCACCACCGGCGCTGGCTCCTCCGATGGCGATGTGGGTTGGGTCTACGCCGAGTTCACCGGCATGAGATGCCAGCCATTTTAAAGCGGCGTAGCAATCCTCAACCGGTGCCGGAAAGGGGTTCTCCGGTGCGAGGCGGTAATCAACCGATACTACTAAGCACTCTCCCGCGAGAGTAAGGAGCTTCGCATTCATGTCTTCTTGCTCAATACTGCCGAGCACATAGCCACCGCCGTGAATCCAGAGCAGAGCCGGAAGCGTGCTTGGCCGATTTGTTTTCTGGTAGATTCTAACGGCTACATCGGGGGCACCCGCCGGACCGGGCAACAGTCTATCCCCGGAGGTTACACCCTCAATAACCGGCATCTGTTCTTTCATGGCGGCCAACATCTGCTCCGAGGCAGCTCGGACTGCGGGAATGTCATGCAGGTCCAACCCGCCACCCATTTGATTCAGGAACATCTTGAGCGGCTCTGCGAGTTCGGGGTCTAACCGGCCTATCATGTCTTTACTCATTGTTTAACTCCTTCCGACGGCTATTCCCGGATATAATCTCCACCCAACCCCACCGTAAAATGGAATATCGGCCTTTCCACCCTCCGCACGATAAGAGGACAGTGCGTCATGCCCGCGGGGATATAAGCCAGAAAACTCTTGGTCATGACATGCTTTTCACCGTCCAGCCAAAGCTCCACCTCACCGCACAAATCCTTCGGGTTTTCAAAGTCGGTGCCGAAAAACGTGACTACTTCCGTAAAATCATGGGTGTGCGCCTCCGCGGCGGGTTGTTCCGAGGCGCAGTCCGGCCATATCCAGACGCTTTCCGAGTAGAAAGCCCCGGGAATAACATCCCCGTCCAGCCACATCACATGAGTCGGCGTGACGTGCCCGGATTCTGGTTTCTTACCAATCCCGCTTTGCTCGCCGGGAAACAGTTTATCCGCCTTAACGTCGGTAATGATATATTTACTGGTTTTCAATTCGCCCACTTTCTATTCCCCCTTTCTGTTT
>JAGLTT010000187.1 GCA_023135135.1 Dehalococcoidales bacterium | reverse complement strand
TCTATATCATCGATGAAGTTCATATGCTCAGTACCAGTGCTTCCAATGCGTTGCTCAAGACGCTGGAAGAGCCGCCGCCGCATGTTATCTTTATCCTGGCAACCACGGAAACCCATAAAATCCTGCCCACCATTTTATCGCGGTGCCAGCGATTCGATTTCCACCGCCTTTCCCAGGCAGATGTAGTGACCAAGCTGTCCCGCATCTGCGAGAGCGAAGGCATTGCCATCGAGCCGGATGCGCTAAAGCTCATCGCCAGGGCCGCCACAGGGAGCCTGCGCGACGCCGAAAACCTTTTGCAGCAGATGATGACCTATTACGGCAACGAAATCACCCTCCAGCAGGCTCAGACTCTCCTCGGTTACTCCGGTGACCGGCGCGCCACGGACCTGGTAAAAAACATCGTTAATAAAGACATCGCCGCCGGAGTCGCCACTATCAACAACGTTAATAACGACGGACTCGACCTGCGCCAGTTCAACCGTGACGTGGTGGAATACCTGCGGTTGCTCCTCCTCGTCAAGACCGGCTCCAGCGAATCCCTCGAGCTTACCGCCGAGGATATCAAGGAACTTAAAGAGCTGGCGGCCAAGCCTCCGCTTGCCCAAATACTTAAAGCCATCAAACGCTTCGGCCAGCTCGACCTGGGACTGGATAACTATTCCACCCTGCCCCTGGAGCTGGCCATGGTCGACTGCACCCTGCCCGAGGCGGAAGATAAAGAAAAGCCTGTCCGCCAGCCTGAACCCGCACCGTCGGCTAAAAAGACGCCTCCTAAAGCTACCCCGCCACCCCCCGAACCTGAAGTCGCCCAACCCGAGGAGAAAAAGGCACCTGAGCCGGAACCGAAGGTAGAAGAACCGGTCGCTAAAGAGGAACCTGTACCCGCAGAGGAACCTTTGCCCGCAGAGCAAGCGGAACCTGCGACCGTCGCCAGCGCCGATACCGGTCCCCTGGAGGCCGACAGTGCTGTTGAACAACTCCAGACGCAATGGAGTAAGATGATAAATGAAGCGCCGGAAGGCATGGGCAAGACCCCGGCCGCTGCCCTGCTCCGGAGCGCCCGTCCAAAAGAAATTAAAGACGATACCATCGTATTATCCTTTAAATATCCTCTTCACAAAGAAAATATGGAGAAACTTGATAATCAAAAGACCGCTGAAAAAATCGTGAGCAGTTTCCTGGGGCGTCCCTGTAAAGTGCGCTGTGTCTACGAACACGAGAATAATCACCTGGTTAAGGCAGCACTGAACATGGGCGCCCAGCATGATAATGGGGAGGAATCATGAATAAATTTATGATGCAGCAGGCCCAGAAACTTCAGGCACAGCTGGTTAAAGCTCAGGAAGAACTGGCCAATCTTACCGTGGAGGCAAGCTCCGGTGGCGGTGCCGTAACGGTCGTGATGAACGGCCAGCAGCAGATACAGTCGGTGAAAATATCGCCGGAGGTGGTCAATCCGGAAGACATCGAGATGCTTGAAGACATGGTACTGACCGCCGTCCGCGAAGCCCAGGTCAAGGCTCAAGAAGCCGCCGCTCAGAAAATGGGCGGACTCACCGGCGGACTTAAAATCCCGGGGCTAACGTAGTAAGGACAAGGAGAACCGGCATTGAATCAGGACCCCACCCCCGCCAGTGACGCCATCGGCAGGCTCGTGCAGGAGTTCAGTAAGCTGCCGGGCATCGGGCCCAAGAGCGCCCAGCGCATTACCTTCTACCTCCTGCGCTCGTCCGAGGAAGAGGCTGCAGCTCTTGCCGAGGCGCTACTCTCGTTAAAGCAGAGAATCAACCTCTGCTCCTCCTGCTGTAATGTCACCGAGTTAGACCCCTGCCCCATCTGCCGTAATCCGCAGCGAGAGACCGGCCAGATATGTATCGTTGAGCAGCCGCAGGATATAATCGCCCTGGAGCATACCGGCGTTTATAAGG
>JAGLTT010000186.1 GCA_023135135.1 Dehalococcoidales bacterium | reverse complement strand
GGAATACCGCCTCCACAGCGACACTAACGAGCGGAGAGTCGTTGACTATATTGCCGGCATGACCGACCACTACGCCCTGAGACTGGCGGAAAAACTGAAATAAAGGGGAGTCCAGGAGGGCTACGCCCCCATGTCATTGCGAGGGAGCGTTAGCGACCGTGGCAATCTCTATCTATCGTTTAAGCTAATCATAGGGATTGCTTCGCCTTTCCGACTTCGTCGTCAATGGTCTCGCAATGACAGGAAGTCAAACGAATGATCACAATTATAGACTATAATGCCGGTAATATAAAAAGCGTGCAGCGCGCCTGCGCGGAGGTCGGCGTCCAGGCCATCGTCACCAGCGACCCCGCCACCGTTGCTCAAGCGGAAAGGATTATCTTTCCGGGGGTCGGCGCCGCCCCCAGCGCCATGGCATACCTGGAAAAAACAGGGCTGGATGCCGCCCTGAAAAAGGCCTTCAAGGCGGGAACCCCGATTCTGGGGATTTGCCTCGGGGCGCAGATTATCCTGGAAAGCTCCGAGGAAGGCAACCGGAAGTGCCTCGGACTGGTGGCGGGAAAAACCGTCCGTTTCAGGCTCAAAGACAAGCTGCTCAAGATACCGCACATGGGCTGGAACGAAGTCACGGTAACGCAGCCCCACCCCCTGCTCGACGGTATCCAGCCGGGGGACGAGTTCTATTTTGTCCACTCGTATTATCCGCAGCCAGCCGATGATAAAGATGTCTATGCCATCTCCGGTCACGGCGGCGATTTCTGCGCGGCACTGGGAAGCGATAACCTGCTGGCTATGCAGTTCCACCCGGAAAAAAGCGGCCGACTGGGACTGCAGATTCTGGAACGCTTTGCCCGGTGGGACGGCGCCTTGACAGGTTAATCAGGAGAGGGTGTAAAATATCAGCCATGCTCAGTAAAAGATTGGTCGTATGTCTCGATGTCCGCGGCGGTAAGCTCGCCAAGAGCATTAAGTTCGTCGATACTAAAGATATCGGCGACCCCATTGCTAAAGCCCGCCAGTACTACGAGGACGGGGTTGACGAGCTTGTCTTCTACGACATTACCGCCTCGCGTGAGAACCGCGACATCATGATTCATTTCGTCGAGGAAGTAGCCAGGCAGATTTTCATTCCCTTTTCGGTGGGCGGGGGTATCCGTTCCGTGGAAGACGCCACGAAGCTGAGGAATGCCGGCGCCGAGAAGGTCAACGTGAATACGGCCGCCGTAAAACGTAAGGACCTTATATCGGAAATTGCTCACGCCATCGGCTCCCAGAGTACGATTCTATCCATGGATATCAGGAAAGTGACCCCGACGAAAGAGATGCCTTCGGGATATGAAATTGTCGTCAACGGCGGCGTCACGCCCACGGGTATCGATGGTCTCTGGTGGGCGAAAACGGGCGAGGAGCTGGGCGCCGGCGAACTGGTCATCAACTCCATCGACGCCGACGGCACCAAGGACGGCTATGAAATTAATCTCACCCGGATGATTGCCGACTCCGTCGGTATTCCCGTCATCGCCTCGGGCGGGGCGGGTAAGCCGGAGCACCTTTACGACGTGCTTACCGGGGGCCATGCCGATGCCGCCCTGGTGGCTTCCATCGTCCACTATGGCGAATACACCTGCCGGGTACTAAAAGAGTACCTGAACAATCGCGGTATTAAAGTACGCCTGAATTATTGATGTACTGACCGTCCTCCCCTGCTTAAAAAGGGGAAGTATCGCCACAAAAAAAGTAGTATAATTAATAATTGTCCCTAAATTAACTATGAGCGCTATCGACGAAGTAAAACAGAAAACGGATATTGTCGAGGTTATCGGCCAGTACGCCACTTTGAAAAAGTCGGGGCGTAACCTGACGGCTTTATGCCCTTTCCACAGCGAGAAAAACCCGTCCTTCTTCGTCTACCCGGAACAGCAGAGCTGGCACTGCTTCGG
>JAGLTT010000185.1 GCA_023135135.1 Dehalococcoidales bacterium | reverse complement strand
ACGGGAGGTAAGCGATGCTGAAGTTTAAGAAAGCAGGGGAGTATGAAGACGTTATCTACGAGAGAAGCGGTTACGTCGCCCGTATTACGTTAAACAGCCCGGAGACAATGAATACGGGGGTAAAGGATTTTAATAAGGCGCTGGCCGTGGTGGAAGAGGCGGACGATATTAAGGTACTCATTATCAAGGGAGCGGGACGCGCCCTGGCCGCCGGAGCTCCCCTTAACGAGGTCGGTTTCGTCTACGGCTGGAAGGAGCCGAAACCCGGCGAAAGAGCGCCGCGGACACCTATCAGAAACAGGCTTAAATTCGACCGTAAATTATTCTACGAAGGCGCCATGAAACTGCTGTTCTTCCCCAAGATAACCGTTGTGCAGGCTCACGGCTACCTTCTCGGGGCAGCCATGGATATGTACATGCTGTGCGACTTTATCGTCGGTGCCGAGGACTGCAGGTTCGGGGAAATCGAGGTAAGGCTGGGCATTCCCAACCTCACCATAACCCCCATTATGATACTGCGCTGCGGACTCACCAACGCCCTCGACCTCTGCCTGACCGGCCGGATGATGGACGGTAAGGAAGCCGCCCGTATCGGCCTCATCAACCGGGCTGTACCTACGGATAAACTGGAAGAAGAAGTCAATCGTTACGCGGAAGGCTTCGCCAAGTTCCCGTTCGACGGTATCGCCATGGGCAAGACTTCCAAGCAAATTGTGTATGACATAATGGGGATAACCAGCGGCCTGACCAACCATTTCATGATGCATACCCTCGGCACGAATATCCACTTCGAAGAGGATGAGTTCAATTTCTTCAAGGCGAGAAGGGACATGGGCGTCAGGGATGCCATTCATGCACGTAACAAGTTCTACGAACAACTTGATAAATAAAACACAGTAGTTGAGAGCAAGATTATGGATGCTGCTTACGCACTGGCAAAGAACCTGGCAACTGTTAATTGTGAGAATATTCCTCAGGATATTGTGGATATCACTAAAAAGCAAATACTGGATATCCTGGGGGTGGCGCTGGGCGGCTCTTCCCGGCCCGGCGTAAAAGAACTGGCGGAACTGATTTCGGAATGGGGTGGAAAAGAAGAAAGCACGGTATTCTGCTTCGGGCATAAGGTACCCGCCCCCAATGCCGCGCAGGTAAACGCTACCATGGGCCACGCCCTGGACTACGACGATACCGGCGACGGCCCCACGCACCCCTCGGTGGTGATTGTGCCTGCCTGCTTGGCGATAGCGGAGCGTCAGGGTAAAGTGAGCGGTAACGAGTTTATCACCACGGTTGCCCTGGGAGTCGACATGATGTGCCGGCTGGGGCAGGCATTCAGGTCGGGCATGAAGACCGCGCCGGTCGGCGGTCACCCGGGGGCCGGCTGGCACCTTACGGCGCTGTACGGCTATCTGGCGGCGGCCGGAGTCGCCGGAAGGATACTGGGTCTGGATATAGATAAACTGCACAATGCCTTGGGAATAGCCTATCACCAGTGCAGCGGCAACGGCCAATGCGTCACCGAAGGCGCCCTGACCAAGAGGATGGGCCCAGGCTTTGCGGCCAGGGGTGGAATAGTCGCAGCGCTGATGGCGGAGAAAGGCATTACGGGAGCTAAAGACTGCCTGGAGGGAGAAGTCGGGCTGTACAACCTTTATCATAAGGGAGAGTACGACCCCGAACCCCTCACGGATGGCCTGGGCAAACGTTTCCAGGGTATCAACGTCGCCATGAAGCCCTATCCGTGCTGCAAGGGTACTCACAACTACGTCGATGCGGCTTTGGCTTTAGTCAATAAATATAACATTAAAGCCGAAGACGTACAGGAAATCACCGTTTTCTGCAGGGATGACACCAATTTTCTCCTGCACCCCCTGGGTAAAAGAAGTCGCCCGGAAAATCCGGTCGATTCCCAGTTCAGCATACCCTGGGCGGTGGCGGCCGTTTTCGCC
>JAGLTT010000184.1 GCA_023135135.1 Dehalococcoidales bacterium | reverse complement strand
CCCTGGCACATCAGCGAGGCCGCCGTGCGGTCGCTGGAGAAGGGCTACACGATGTACACCTCGAACTCGGGGATGCCGGAGCTGCGCGAGGAAACGGCGCGATATCTCAAAGATAAATATAACATTAAATACGAGCCCCTCGGGGAGATTCTGATTACCGTCGGGGTCAGTGAGGCGATGGACCTGGCGATGCGGGCGATACTTAATCCGGGAGATGAGGTCATCATGCCCGACCCCCATTACGTCGCTTACGATTCCTGTGTTATCCTCGCCGGCGGGGAGCCGGTCCTGGTTCCTACCAGCCAGGAGAATAACTTCGAGGTAGAGGCGAGGGATATCGAGGCACGAATTACCGATAAGACCAGGGCGATACTAATCGGCTATCCCGCCAACCCTACGGGAGCGGTGATGAGCCGGGACAAGCTGCTGGCCATCGCGGACGTCGCCAAGCGCCACAACCTGCTGGTGGTCTCCGATGAAATTTACGCGCGGCTCGTTTACGGCGTGGAGCATACCTGTTTCGCCAGCCTGCCCGGCGTTAGAGAGAACACGATTTTACTGGGCGGGTTCTCCAAGGCTTACGCCATGACGGGGTGGCGCATCGGCTACGCGGCGGCTCCGAAAGAAATTATTACCGCCATGACCAAGATTCACCAGTACACGATTATGAGCGCCCCCACCATGGCGCAGGTGGCCGCCATCGAGGCTTTGAAGACCGGCGAGTCCGACGTGCTGGAAATGGTGGAGGACTACAACCGGCGGCGATTGATTATCGTCAAGGGATTGCGCGATATCGGCCTGAGCTGCTTCGAGCCGAAGGGGGCTTTCTACGCTTTCCCGTCTATTAAGAGCACAGGGATGGAATCGGAAGAATTCTCCGAGAAGCTCCTCCTGGAGGAGAAGGTGGCGGTGGTGCCCGGTTCGGCTTTCGGGGATTGCGGGGAGGGCTACGTGCGCTGCTGCTACGCTACTTCCCTGACGGATATCGAGGAAGCCCTGACGCGGATGAAGCGGTTTGTGCATAAGTATAAGAAATAGAGTTTAGAAACTATCCCCTCAAAGCATGTATACAAAACCTTAAAGGCATAAAGTGTATATTTGTTATTTTGATGAATCTGGAATTAAAGCTGCGCCTCATAGGAAGCAGAAAAATGCAGAGTGGTTTGTCCTTAACTGTACTATGGTAATTGAAACAGATTGGCTTACTGTCCTTAATGCCTTAGTACAGTTAAGGAAAGACTTGTTATTAAAATATGGTATCCGACCAAGAGATGAATTAAAGGGTAGGGATTTTAGGAGTGGTGAAGGTGCTTTTACTGGGTTGAATATACCCAGAAGAACAAGGATGCAAATATACAAAGAGATTCTTAATTGGGAAACAACTGTTCCCATTTCCACCTTTTCAGTAGCCGTTAACAAAAATCAGGCTATTGCTAAAGGGTGGAGTGATGCTATGTATTGTGCATGGAATTTTGCGCTTAATAGGTTGCATGTAAAATGTGGGCCTCAAAACGAAGATGAAAGATTCTCAATCTTTCCTGACCAGGGGCACGCAGCAGAGGTGATAAAATGGGTAAGAACAATGCGGAGATTCAACAACGTTCCTAGTCATTTTGGCCCTAGCACATTACCATTTAGAATTGATAGAGTTATAGAAGACCCCAACTTCCGAGATTCTAAAAAGTCATATTTCATTCAGATTGCGGACTTAAATGCTTACGCATCCCATCGTTCTAAATATGTTGGGCCAGTAAATAAAATGAATAAAAATCTGTGGGATGAATTGAATTCACCATTTGGAGAGGCACGCAATCTTGATGTTAACAGAAATGTTGGAGGGCCACCTGGTATTAAAGTCTATCCATAGAAACCCAAAATCCCGCATAAAGCGGGACTTCGGTGCGACCTACGCCAACACAAGTTGGTTTCAGACGACTTATTGTAAGTATAACAAGAAAAGGGTGAAATGTCAAGAGTAAGGTGGCAGGGTGGGAAAATATATAT
>JAGLTT010000183.1 GCA_023135135.1 Dehalococcoidales bacterium | reverse complement strand
TCGGCCAGTCGGGTAAGTCGGCGGTAGCTGTCGGCGGGGTCCGGCTGCATGAAAATGGCGCTGCCGATGTAAATAACGTTAACGCCGGTCTCGGCAATCTGGACGATATTATTTTCTTTAACGCCGCCGTCTATGCCTATCTTCATGCGGGGGTGGGCCTTGCGGAAAGCCACTATTTTATCCAGAACTTCCGGGAGGAACTTGGCGCCGTAAAATCCCGGGTTGACCGACAGGAAAAGCACGCTGTCCAGCTCACCCAGCAGGGGGGTGATGACGTCGTTGGGGGTTTCCGGGTTAACGGCCAGTCCCGCCTGCATGCCGAGGTCTTTAATTTGCCGGATAACCTGGTCCGGCGAGGACGTGGCTTCGTGGTGAAAGACTATTTTCTGCGCCCCCGCCTGCTTAAACTCCTCCAGGCAGCTTTCCGGGTGCAGCACCATGAGATGCGCCTCCCAGGTAAGTGATGTTCTCAGTGAGGCTATCTGTTCACAGGACACACTTAGCGAGGGCACGAATCTGCCGTCCATGATATCGAATTGAGCGAAATCGGTAAAGGTCTCGGTCTGGAATACCATTTTCCCCAGGGCTATGGGGTCGTCGGTGAGAATGGCCGGTACCGTGCGGATGCTGTTACTCATACTGCCTCCTGTAAAAACAACTGGCTGAGAGACGTGAAATCGGTAGTGTTACTGCCGTCATTTTAGGCGTGAAGGAGGTATGATGTCAAGGACGGGCGAGTCGATTCTTTATGGAAAATTAACCAGTCCTTTATGTAATATTTATAGTTTTTATATGGGCATTTATACCGTTGTGTCAGAATGAGAGTGTAATCCGTAATTATCGGGTTATTAAGATTGGGGGACAACTACGGTGAAGGTGGCTATCAGCTTCGTCTCTGGAGTAATTGTTTGCTCCTTGCTACTCTTCGGGGCAAACGCGGTTATCCCGACACTGGCTGAAACCGATGATTTAGGTAGTGAATCGGAAAATCTTACTCAAAGCTTCATGGACCTGCTGCCGGATATTGAGAAGATATATCGCGAGTCCTTGATTATGCCGTTTGAGAAGGCCGAGAGTAAAATTTACGATGAAGATATCGCCGAATTCTACGGTGAACTCCTGGATAAGACCGGACTGAGATCAACGCCGGACGAAGAGACGAATTAAGGTAAACCCCCTCCACAAAATAGTGGAGGTCACTCTTTCAAGCAACCCCCACTCACAAGACTGACTGGTAACGAACTCAACTCACTTACGGTGATCACCACCAAACAGACTGGGCCTCTGCTCTGCAGACGGTCTTCCAGCTTAATTTATCGAGCCGAGTCCGTTTTCCGTTCGCCCCGCCATCGGCAGGGCATCAACGGTCCACCTGCCAAACTCCCAATAATCCGTGAAGCCTCATCGTACACCTCCCGAAGCAGACTCAGGTTGTGCCATAAGCTTCTGGCCTATTTTACTACTATGCGTGTCAGTTGTCAAGAATGGCTTAGCTAGGCGGCTGTTTTATTGATAAAATATTTATATTTCTGGCTTACTGCATGGTTGAGCCGCCGTCGACGCAGAGAATCTGCCCGACGATATGAGCGGAGACATCGGATGCCAGAAATACCGTGGCATTTGCTATATCCTGAGGGGTGGTTTCTTTAGCTCTCGGGGTTTCCGGTATGAAACCTTTCTTGATTTCCTCGTGGGGTCTGGGGTCGAAATTGGTGAGTCCCCATCCCGGGGCTACGCTGTTGACGTTTATACCCTGCTTTATCACCATACCCGCCAGGCCCCTGGTAAAGACATATAGCGCGGATTTGGACATAGCGTAAGTAGATACCCCGGGGAAGGCCTGTTTGGCGACGCTCGATGATATATTAACTATTTTGCCGTATTTATGTTCTATCATTCCCGGGAGCACGGCCTGGGAGCAAAACATGGCGCCTTTGGTATTGAGATTAAAATCTTTATCCCAGGTCTCCTCTTTAGCTTCGATGAAGTTGAATGCCCCGAAATTCATACCGCCGGCATTGTTCACCAGGATATC
>JAGLTT010000182.1 GCA_023135135.1 Dehalococcoidales bacterium | reverse complement strand
ATGCTGTTCTTTCGCTAGGTTGTGACATTGGTGTGCAGGCTTTAGCCGAACGGTTTCAAGAGCTGCCTGTGATGCCCGGTGTTAATACCTCTTTCATGGGCATGACCAAAGAGTCGGGGGTCTGGGATGAGCGCTGCGCTGCCTGTGGAGATTGTCGACTGGAAGACACGGCCGGTATCTGCCCCATTACCAGGTGCACCAAGGGCATACTCAATGGCCCCTGTGCCGGCGTCAAGAACGGTAAATGCGAGGCCAATAAAGATATGGACTGCGGCTGGGTATTAATTTACCAGCGCCTGGAAAGATTGCAGCAGCTGGATAAAATGCGCCGGTATTATCCTCCCCGGAATTTCCGGGCAATTCCCAGGCCGAGAAGAATCATGAGTAAAACAGAGACTACTGTGGGAGAAAGCGATGGCTAATTCATTATTTGAAGAGAAACTCGGCTCAAATGACTTTATTATAACGACGGAGGTAGGACCTCCCAAGAGTGTGGACGTCTCCGAAGTGGTCCACCACATAGAGCTACTCAAGGATAAGGTTGACGCTATCAATATTACGGACCATCAGAGTTCCGTGATGCGTTTTCCTTCGATAGGGGGCTGCCTGCTGGCGAAAGAGCATGGCGCCGAGCCAATCCTGCAAATGACCTGTCGTGACCGAAACCGTCTGGCGCTGCAGGCCGAGCTGCTTCTGGCTTATTCCAGAGATATTACGAACGTGCTATGCCTCACCGGAGATTCGGTTGATGTGGGCGACCACAAGGACGCCAAGCCTGTTTTCGACCTGGATTCCGTGCAATTATTAAAGATGATAAGGACGCTGGAATCCGGGGTTGATATGGGAGGTAACGAACTGGGGGCTGCCCCAAGTTTTTGCGTTGGCGCCACCGTCCACCCGGAAGCAGACTTCATCGAGCCGCAGCTGATAAAATTCGATAAGAAGGTCACCGCCGGGGCGCAATTTTTCCAGACTCAGGGCATATTTGAGATAGCAAGCCTGCGTCGGTTCATGCAATATGCCTCACAGTTTGATGTGAAAATCCTGGCTGGCCTTATCGTCCTCTCATCAGCTGGCATGGCCAGGTACATGAATAATAACGTCCCCGGGATAATTATTTCTCAGACTATTATCGATGAGATGGCGGCGGTGGAAAAGGGGAAGGGACTTCAGAAAGGCATTGAGATTGCCGCCAGATTCATCAAGACCATAAAGGAAGAAAACCTGTGTCATGGCGTACATATCATGGCGGTGGGCAATGAAGGTATCGTGCCCGATATTTTAGAGGCTGCCGAACTTGTTAATACGTCCCGCTAGGCTGCCTTTGGTTATTTCTATTCTCAGGCGACCCGAATGGCCAAATTCATGGTAGGGGAGGAGAATAAAATGGGTACCGATAAGTCAAAAAAGACAGCTAAATCCAGTGCAAAGGGAGTAAGTAAACGAAGGAAGAAAGAAAGAATCCTCATCATTGATGACGAACCCAATTTCGTAGAAGCCTGCCGGCGAACTCTGGAAGCTAAGGCTTTCCGGGTTGTGACAGCATCGAACAAAGCACAGGCCCAGGAGGTTATAAAAGCCGAGCCGGTCCTCATTATCCTGGGCACGCTGGCACCGGCCGGGCAAGCATTCTCTATGTATCAGTGGTTGGGACAGCATCCAAGATACAAGGAGATACCGTTACTCGTCATCGATGCCCGGTACGAGGAACGGCCAGTCAGGGGATGGAGAAGGTTCGAGGGGTTACAGGTAGACGGTGACGAGTATTTATTTAAGCCCATTGAGCCAGCTTCTCTTATTCCCCGAATCCAGAGCTTGCTAGAAGCCGCTACCAGAAAAATAAGGGTGCTTGTTGTCGATGACCATACGATGGTTAGAACGGGAATATGCTCCGTTATTTCCCTGCAAAAGGATATGGAGGTGGTAGGCGAGGCAGTAGATGGGCGTGACGCATTTGATAAGGCGCTGCGTCTTTTGCCGCATGTAGCGCTGGTAGACATAGTCATGCCGGTGATGAGCGGTATAGAAGCGACCAAGCTGATACAC
>JAGLTT010000181.1 GCA_023135135.1 Dehalococcoidales bacterium | reverse complement strand
TATACCTCTTTACCTCAAATCTATATAGCTTCACCGGCTCGTCCGGGCTGATGTCCCCCTTCTGCCGGCAGATGTCTATCTGGTGCTCCGCCGTGTCCACCCCTTCGAGGTCGGGCAGAAGCAATCCCTTTCTCCACCCCGCCTCCACGATTACCCCGTATTTTTTCGGGTCGAGATGGCTTTCATCTGCCACCGGCTCCGGACTGGTCAGCACGTCCACGCTGTAATCGAGTTTATCGAGCTCCTCCGGGGTGATGGGGGGAAAGCGCGGGTCACGCGTGGCGGAGCTTACCGCGTTGGTCATAATCTCCCCGGCCACGTTCTCCTCTTGCGCCTCGAACGTGCCGATGCAGCCCCGCAAAGCGCCCAGCTTGTGAATGGAGACGAAGACCCCGGCTTTCTCCTGCATCTCCGGGGTGAGTTCCTTCGGCGGGGAAGGCGTTTTCCCCTCCTTCACGTACGTTTCCACCGTTTCTCTGGCTAAAGCCGCCAGCGGATGCATGCCGGCCTTTTTAAAGATAACACCGGCATAGCCGACCACGCTGTTATAGTCGCCCGTGGTATCGCCGCTGGTCTGGTATCCAATCAGCTCCGCCGTATTGACGCCCAGCTCTTTGGCTGCGGCAATGAGACAGACTAAAGGGCCGTGAGCGCACATGGTGATATGCAGTTCCTCATAACGTCGGGTCAGCTCATCCTCGTCCAGGGCCAGCATAGCCTCAATTGCCTTCATGTCCTTCCGCTCGGCGGTAGCCTGTGGCTCCTGGTGGGTCATATCGCCGCTGGCGATGATTACCGCCTCTCTATTCGACTCCTTTAACGCCCTGGCGATATCCTTTCCGATTTCCTTATAAGTGGCTGACGGGGCATAGGCGAGGATGATGGGCACTATCCTGATATCCGGCTTAATATACTGCAGGAAGGGAATTTGCACCTCGATGGCGTGCTCTTCCTGGTGCGCCCGGTAGTCTTCCTCCGCGTATTCGGAGACGGCGACGATTTGCCGGGCCAGTTCGGAATCAATTTCCACTTCACCCAGAGGCGTCAGCCAGGTGCCCTCGGTCATAACGCTGAACGGCTTCCCCAGGCCGCTGTGGCTGGGCCCTATGATGATAAAGGTGTCTTTAAATTTGACCCGGGAGATGGTAGCGCCGGCTACCGCCCCGGAATACGGGTAACCGGCATGAGGCATGAGCAGACCGATGACGTCATCCTTTTTAGTGGTTGCATCAACGAACATATCGAGCATTTCCCTGATTCGTGAAGCCGAGCCCGGATAGTAGCTTCCGGCGGCATACGGTTCTCTTATCATTTCACCCCTCCTTCAGGACAAGTCCTTAGAGCCGGGCGACCTGAAATTAAGCTCCGCCCCGCAGGATCGGCACCGTGAACCATCCAGCCCAATGACATCCGTCTGGTAGCCGAGCCTCTTCACGACGGTCTCGCCGCAGGCATAGCACCTGGTGCTTTCGCTCTCGTGGCCGGGGACGTTGCCGGCATAGATAAACCTGAGTCCGGCCCGGCGGCCTATCTCGCAGGCGCGGGTGATTGTATCCAGAGGCGTCGAGGGCAGGTGCGTCATCCGGTGGTGGGGATGGAAACGGGTCACATGCCAGGGGGTCAGTTCGCCCAGCTCATCTCTTATCCAGTTAGCAATTCCCTCGAGTTGCTTATCATCATCGTTCAGGGTGGGGACGATATTGGTGACCACCTCAACGTGCATATTCCATTTATCTTTTGCCCGTTTGGTTACTTCCAGAATCTCCCGCCAACGTGGTATCCCGGGCAGTGTTTTATAGAACTCATCGGAAAATCCTTTGATATCGACGCGCCAGGCATCCAGGTAAGGGCCGATGGTATCCAGTGCTTCCGGGGAAGCATAGCCGTTGGTCACGTAAACGGTATAGAGGTTGCTCTCTTTGGCCAGTCTGGCGGAGTCGAGGGTATGTTCGAACCAGATGGTCGGCTCGTTGTAGGTCCAGGAGATGCCCCGGCAGTCGTACTCTTTAGCCAGCTTGATAGATACTTCAGGTTGGAGTTCCCGGCAGCCGTGCAGCAGCGACGTACTATCGGCAGTGGAAATTTCCCAGTTCTGGCAATGTTTACAG
>JAGLTT010000180.1 GCA_023135135.1 Dehalococcoidales bacterium | reverse complement strand
GGGGCAGGAAATTTTCCAGGAGTGGGGATATATCAGTACCGAAAACGAAGCCAGGGAGTTCGCCCCCGATGCGCAGATTGGCGGCGAGTATCAACTCCCCACTGATTATAAACCGCTGATTAAATAAACAAACATTACAGGGTATAAAGTATGTTCAGAATTTTAAGAGGCGCCGGCGGCGAGAGGGTATTCAGGGTGGCTACTATCAGCGCCCTGGTACTGCTGGGGGTGTTCTTTGTCGGCATTATCGTTTCCATGCTGGCCTATACCGAGTGGGATACCTTTATCTCGGCGCTGTTCTCCAAGGAAATCCTGTTCGCCATCAGGTTAAGCGTCACCACGGCCACCGCATCGGCAATCATTTCCATCCTGATAGCCATACCGGTGGCCTACGCTATCTCGCGTTCCAGCTTTCCGGGGAAGGACATCGTTGACAGTCTGCTGGATTTACCCATTGTGGTATCGCCGGTGGCGCTGGGCGCTGCCCTGCTGGTGTTTTTCAATACACCCCTGGGTTCGGCCATTGACGATAACGTTATAAAGTTCGTTTTTGCGATGCCCGGCATCGTGCTGGCCCAGGTTACGGTTATCAGCGCCCTGGCTATCAGGCTGCTTAAGTCCACTTTCGACAGTATCGACCCCCGCTACGAGCAGGTTGCCCGGACGCTGGGCTGCAGTAAACCGGAGGCTTTTTTCCGCGTAACCCTGCCGCTATCCAGAGACGGACTGATTGCCTCCACAATCCTTACCTGGGCCCGCGCCCTCGGTGAATTCGGCGCTACGGTTATGCTGGCCGGGGCTACCGCCATGAAAACGGAGACATTGCCCACGGCGATATTCCTCAGCCTGGCTACCGCCGACGTGGAGAAGGCGATTGCCGTGATTTTCGTGCTGATAATTATCGCGGTCGTAGCCTTGCTGGCCATCCGGAAAATCATCGGCAGAAGGTACCAGATATGATTGAAATCAAAAACCTGTCCCTGCGTCTGGGCGAGTTCCATCTGAAAGATATCAATCTTTCTATCGGTGACGGAGAGTATTTCGTTATCCTGGGGCCGACCGGGGCCGGGAAGACCATTCTCATGGAGTGCCTCGCCGGACTTCACCGCATCAAGCAGGGAGAGATATGGGTGAGCCAGCGTGAGGTAACACACCTGGCCTCGGAGGAGAGGAATGTAGGCTACGTGCCGCAGGACTACGTATTGTTCCCTTTTCTTAACGTGGTTAATAACATCGCTTTCGGCCTGAAACAGACCAAATCCTTAAGCGATGAAATTCAGGGGCGGGTGAATAAACTGGCGGACCTTATGGGAATCTCTCATTTATTGCATCGCGATACGCGTTCCCTGAGCGGCGGAGAGAAACAGCGGGTTGCCCTGGCCAGGGCTCTGGCGCCGTCTCCCGGTATTCTCCTGCTCGATGAACCGCTGGGCGCCCTCGACCTGCGTACCGCCAAGTATTTAAGACTCGAACTGAAGCGTGTCCATCACGAGCTGGGGCTGACTACCATCCATATTACCCACGACCTTATGGAGGCGCTGGAGATGGCGGACAGGGTAGCTATTATCCAGGGCGGACAGGTGGAACAGGTAGCGGAGCCGGAAGAAATGCTCTTCTATCCCGAGGGTGAAAGAGTGGCTGATTTCATCGGGGCGCCGAATATTCTCGACTGTGATTACTGCCGCGACCTTGGGCAGGGGATTTTGGAGGTCGGCTGCGGTGGACTGAAACTCACCGTTCCCTACGAGGGCGGTAAGGTTCGTAAGGTTGCCATTTTACCGCGTCATATCTACGTTTCCGAGACGAGACCACCGGGGCTGAGTGTCAACGGATTTCAGGGAAACATCACCGCCATTAAGTCCGGCGGTAATACCGTAAGAATCTGGATTGACGTGGCCGACACTAATCTCATGGCCGAGGTACCGTCGTACATATTCGAGGAGATGAACCTGGCTGAGGGTAAAGAGGTCTTTCTCATTTTAAGGATGAGAAGGATACGGTGTTACGAAAGTAATAATTCTTAATTTTTAAGGAAATTTTTAGTAAAATAGTGCCGTAGACCTATAACCTTTTCAAACTTTTAGCGTTATAATATAGTGAACGCATATAAAGCGGGAGGTTGTTATGAAAAGGTTGATAGTCGGACTGTTAATGGTTTTACTGATTCTGGGAACCGTTGCCTGTGGTGCAGCGGAACAA
>JAGLTT010000018.1 GCA_023135135.1 Dehalococcoidales bacterium | reverse complement strand
TGACGGTCGCATGCGGCTAAAGCCAGCCCGGGCCAGTCACGCTCCATATTACGCGCATCAACGACGATAAAATCATTGGCAGCGCCCTGCATCTTGGTGAAATTCAACATTATTCTCTTTCTATCCCCGCTTATTCGCTCTTCAAAAACCCGGCCAGTTCCTTCTCTATGCTGTCATCTCTCCGGCTCTCTATATCGAACCAGCGTATCTTATCATCCTTCAGCCGGAACCAGGCGTACTGGTGCCGGATAAAACGGTGGGTCTCCGTTTTCATTTTCTGTATTGCCGCTTCCAGCGTAAGCTCACCGCTGAGATACTGTCCGACCTGCCGATAGCCGATGCCGGACATAGACGGCAAGTCTAAATGATACCCCATTTTCAGTAAATTTTCCACTTCCCGCACGAGGCCGCTCTCTATCATTGTATCAACCCTGGCATCGACCGTGCGGTACAGAACTGCCCTGTCGGCCGTTAAGCCAATGATAAATGAATCAAAAGCGGGGGCTTTTTTCTGCCCGAGCCTGGAAAACGGTTTGTCGGCCCTGGCATATACTTCAAGCGCCCTGATTACCCGGCGCACATTACGGCGGTCAATCTTCTGCGCCGCTTCGGGGTCGACCCTGACAAGCTCCTCGTAAAGCTCGTTGACACCGCTCTCGCCGGCCCACTTCTCTCTATTATACCTGAATTCGGGGTCGGGAGAAACTCCCGGCACCTGCCATCCTTCCAGTACCGCTCTGACATATAAGCCACTGCCCCCTACCAGAAATGGCAGCCGGTTACGCTTGAAAATATCCTCGATGGCCTGACCGGCCATTCTCTGATACACTGCCAGACTGAAATCATCATCGGGATTAACGACATCAATCAGATGGTGAGGTATAAGAGAAAGCTCCGGTGGAGTCGGTTTAGCAGTGCCGATATCCAGGCAACGGTACACCTGCCGGCTATCGGCGCTGACTATCTCCCCGTTGAAACGACCGGCCAGGTGCAGAGCCAGGCGGCTCTTGCCGATTCCGGTGGGACCGACGATAGCGACGAGACGGTTCATACCATCAAGAAACGCCCCGGATTTCCGAGGCCTGTTGAGCAATGCTCAGGAAATCATCGGCTTTCAGACTGGCTCCGCCGACCAGAGCGCCGTCAATCTCCGGCATTTTCATCAATTCGGCGATATTCGCGGCGGTAACGCTGCCTCCGTAAAGGATACGTACATTATCGGCAATCTCGCTACCGCGCCGGTGACGTATCAGTTGCCGGATGAAACCGATGGTCTTATTGGCTTCTTCACTGGTCGCCGATTTACCCGTGCCGATAGCCCATACCGGCTCATAAGCGATAACAATTCCGCCAAAAAAGTACAGGCGGTCGCAGGACGCCATACACTGGCGGGTTAAGACCTCTTCCGTCCTTCCCGCCTCATTCTCTTCCAGGCTTTCGCCGATACAAAATATGGGTTTTAGCAGGTTCTCCATCGCTGCCTTAATCTTTTTATCGATAATTTCCTCGGTCTCGCCGAAATACTGCCGGCGCTCCGAGTGGCCGATGATGACGTATTCACAGAGTCCGGCCAGCATTACCGGCGAAATTTCACCGGTATAAGCCCCCTTCTCTTCATAGAAAACGTTCTGCGCCCCCAGCTTGACGGAGCTGTCCTTGATGACCTCTTTCACCGCCGCCAGCGACACGAAGGGCGGGCAGACTACCTTATCGACACCGCTTACCTTATCAAGCTCAGGCAGCATCGCTTTTACGAGCTTGACGGCATCCTCTACCGTCGTGTTCATCTTCCAGTTACCGGCAATCATCGGCACACGCGCCATTGTTCAACTCCTAAGCACCAAATTTAGTCAGTTTCCGGGCGTTGGCCATAGCCAGAGGCATGATATCCGTAGATTGAATTCTGCCCAGGCCACCGGTCAGAAAAGCCGTCTCCGAAAACGCTTGTACCGGGTCAGTGCGGCAATACTTCGAGCACAGGAGAACCGGCACCGGGTGCCAGCTGTGGCCCTTGAGCACCGCCGGCGTCGAGTGGTCGCCGGTAACTACCAGCACGTCGGGTTCAAGGCCGGTCAGGTCGGGCAAAGCCGCATCAACCTGCTCCAGGACGTTTACCTTGCGGGCAAAGTCGCCGTCTTCACCGGCGCTATCCGTCCACTTTACATGCAGGAAGAAGAAGTCGTATTTTTTATAGTTCTGCTTCAATGTATCGAACTCATCTTGCAGCGTCGTGCCCGTCTTGGCGACTTCCATACCGACCAGCCTGGCCAGCCCCCGGTACATCGGATAAACTGCAACGGCCAGCGGATTCAATTTGTATATTTCCTGCATGGTGGGGAATCGGGGCTTTCCGGCGAAACCCCGCAGCAGTACCATATTCGCCGGCTGGTGCGCAGCTAGCAATTCTCGGGCTTTATCTATAAAAGTTTTTACGTGTTTAGATAAACCTATAGCTCCTGGACCTAAGTATTTTACATCTGCTGGGGGTACCCCAGTCTGCTGCGGGTCAGTATCAGTAATATCCGCAGAATCATATACACCATGAAAGACAGCCACAAAGCGGTGTTCTCTAACAGGGTGAACCGATATATCCACACCTCTGACTGATATTTCATTGAGTAACTTACACAACTCGGTGCATTTCTCGGTGGATATACGCCCTGCCCGCCGGTCGGTAATGATGCCCTTCTCATCTATGGTGCAGAAATTACCGCGGGCAGCTACATTTCCCTGCTGAAGTTCAATATCTATACCGACAGCCTCCAGCACGCCGCGCCCGATATTGCTGCTGATTGGGTCGTAACCGAATACTGCCAGGTGTCCCGGCCCGCTGCCGGGCGTGATGCCCGGGGCTATGGGGTCGGCCATACCGCAGATTCCCCTTGCAGCCAGAGCGTCGAGATTAGGGATACGGGCCGTCTCCAGCTCGGTCCTGCCTGTTTTCGGGTCGGGCAATCCGCCCAGACCATCGATTACCAGCAGCACAATTTTGGTTGGTGAAGATACTGATATATCTTTTATTAACTCCATATCAGTCATTTTCTAAATCGTCCCTTTATCTCGTAATGCTACCACACCCGGCAGTTCTTCACCACCCAGGAATTTCAGTGAAGCTCCACCTCCGGTGGAAACAAAGGTAACCTTATCAGCCAGTCCCATGGCATCAACCACCTCGGCCGTCGAACCTCCACCCACGATAGTCGTGCCGTTTAGTGTGGGGAGCAGTTTGGCCAGCGCCTGGGTTCCCACGGCAAACTGCGGTATCTCTTCCACGCCCATGGGACCGTTCCAGAATACCGTCCAGCTGCTCTTCAGTTCTTCGCTAAATTGTTCAACAGTGCGGGGGCCGATATCAACGATTTTTTTATCCCCGGGGATAGCGTCAACAGGTACAACCCGCCCTTTGGATTTGCTTTCAATTTCGTCGGCAACGACCACATCCACCGGCAGTATCAGCCGGGCGCCTCTCATCTCGGTCTCCTTAATCAATTCGGTCGCCATGTCCACGCTGTCCGCTTCAATTAGCGACTTACCTACTTCATAACCCATCGCTTTCAGAAATGTGGCCGCCATGCCCCCGCCGATGAGCAGGCAGTCCACCTTACCCATGATGTTTTTCAGCATCGCCACCTTATCGCTCACCTTGGTGCCGCCGAAAACCGAGGTGAAGGGATGAACAGGATGTTCCAGAAGACCGCCCAGCGTATTAATCTCTTTCTCCAGCAGCAGCCCGGCTACCGCCGGCAGATACTGGCCGATTCCCCCTATCGAGGCGTGGGCGCGGTGCGATGTGCCGAAGGCATCATTAACGAAGATATCGCCCAGCCGGGACAGGTCCCTGGCGAATTCGGAACTGCCCGTTTCCTCGTTGGAATGAAATCTGAGATTCTCCAGAAGTAAGACATCGCCGGCCTTCAGGGTTTCTACGGACTTTTCCACTTCCGGCCCGATACAGTTTGCCGCGACGCCTACCTGCTGCCCCAGAATCTGGGAGAGTCTCTGGGCAACCGGCGTCAGCCGCAGCGAGTCGACTACCCTGCCCTTGGGTCGTCCCAAATGAGAAATCAGGATAACTCTGGCGTTACGGTCGGTGAGGTACCTGATTGTCGGCAGGGTTGCCCTGATACGGCTATCATCAACGATGGCTCCTGTCTCGGCGTCAACAGGGACATTAAAGTCTACCCGGACCAGGACTCTCTTGCCGGCAACCTCTATATCCCTGATGGTCATCTTGTTCATGCATCGCTCCTGATAATTATTCACTTAAAACAAAAATCAGGCGCCGGCCCGGACGCCTGATATGCCATAACGCTTCGAACATTTGCGAAGGCGATTACCCGCAATTGAAGGACAGACTATAAATTTCCGTATCAGTTTTAACTGCACTCCCCTGCCCTTTTCAGGAAGTATAAATATTCTTTATCGCTGTGTCGTCCTGGCTTTACCATTAATATTTAACGACGAATCCGAAACGGAGTCCGGAAACAGCTCTAAAACCTGTCGTACGATACCTTCAACATCCAGACCGTATCTAGCGCGTAAAATAGCCTGGGTGCCATGCTCCACGAACTCGTCGGGAATACCGATATTCTTTATCTGTACGTCGCATCGGCCTGATTCCTGCAGCAGATTATTGACGCTGCTGCCGAATCCGCCAGTTAATACATTCTCCTCAGCGGTGACGATGCGCTTGATACGACCAGACAGGTCGTTTATCAGCGACGCATCCAGAGGCTTGGCAAAACGGGCGTTAACTACCGTAGCCTCGATACCATCTGCTGCCAGCTTGCCGGCTGCTTCCAGGGACGGGGCCACCGAGGCGCCCAAAGCGAGAATGGCCACATCTTCTCCATAACGCAGCACTTCACCTTTGCCCACGGGGATTTCATGTAGTTTAGTGTCCAGCGGTACGCCGAGGCCGGGACTGCGGGGATACCGCACCGCCATGGGACGCCCTGCCTTTACCGCAGTATACAACAGGTGCTGGAGCTCATTTTCATCCTTGGGAGCGGCGACAATGAGGTCAGGAATTAAAGTGAGGTAGGAGATATCCAACGTGCCCTGATGTGTCTTACCGTCATCGCCGACAATCCCTCCCCGGTCAATTGCAAAGACGACGGGTAAATTCTGGAGGCAAACGTCATGTATCACCTGGTCGAAGGCGCGCTGCAGGAAGGTCGAGTATATCGCCACGACCGGTATGAATCCCTGTGTAGCCATACCGGCAGCAAAAGTAACGGCATGCTGTTCACAAATACCGACATCAAAGACACGGTCAGGAAATTCAGCCTCAACGATACTCAGGCAATTCCCTTCTGGCATGGCCGGTGTAACCACCGTAAGTTTAGGCTCCTCGCGGGCCAGCCGGAGCATCGTCTGGGCAAAGACCTCGCTATAGGTCGGTATTTCCCCGTTTCCACCGCCCTTGGCAGACACGCCGTGGAAGTAGACAGCGTCACTTTCGGCGGGACTGTAGCCCTTACCTTTCGTGGTGACAACGTGGACGAGAGTCGGCTTGTTAGCGGAATCTCTGACCTGGGTAAGCACAGCTTCAAGGTCTTGAATATTATGCCCGTCAATCGGTCCGATATAGGTAAAACCGAGTTCCTCCCAGATGGGTGTCGGCATGAACAGCTCCTTGAACCTGTCTTCGAGCTTTTGACTCAGATGCCAGAGATTCTCGCCCCTGGGCAGAGCTGTAATAATTTTCTCGCCTCTCTTCTTGACCCGGCGCAAATTCCGGTTGAACCGCACCCGGCTCAGCACCTTAGCCAGGGCCCCCACGGTAGGTGAAATGGACATGCCGTTATCGTTGAGAATCACGATAAGCCTGGAACCGAAGTGTCCTGCCTGGTTAAGCGCCTCAAAAGACATCCCCGCCATAATAGCGCCATCACCGATAACCGCCACGACATGATAGTCGTCGCCGGATAGATCGCGGGCAATGACCATGCCCAGGGCTGCTGAAATCGAAGTGCTGGCGTGGCCGGCACCGAAAGGGTCGTGCTCGCTCTCATCGCGGCAGGTAAAGCCTGATAATCCGCCATACTGACGCAGAGAATCGAACTCACACCTGCGTCCGGTAAGCAGTTTGTGGACGTAACTCTGGTGGCCTACATCCCAGATAATTTTATCCCTGGGGCTGTTGAAGACACGATGGAGAGCAATGGTAAGTTCGACGACTCCCAGGTTGGAAGCCAGATGACCGCCGGTGGCGTTTACCGTGGTAATGATTTCACGCCTGAGCTCGGCAGCCAGTTCTTCCAGCGCCGCCAGCGATAATACTTTCAGGTCGGCGGGACCATCGATTTTATCCAGCAATCTCGGCATAGCCTTTATAATTATCAGTAAGAGGCACCAATTTCAATACTAACAATGTGAACGAATAGTTGTCAAGCTGACAGCCTGTTTTAAGCCTTTCCTAACGCCAGCTTGACGCTATCGGCGTATGTTTGCTACACTCGCAACGTGACGTATCTCGAACAACTTTTCAGTTTGGAGATCTCTAATATCCTGGCAGTTCTCGGTGTTGCGGCTTCACCTATTTCGGAGCTCCGGGGGGCAATACCAATTGCCATAGGCACTTTTCATTTCCCATGGTATTACGCCTTTATAATAGCTATCATCGGTAATCTCATACCGGTACCCTTTATTCTGCTATTCCTTAACTTCGTCTCCAAATTACTGTGTAAAGTAAGTATTTTTGAGAAGTTATTAAACTGGCTGTTCGAACGAATCAGGCGGCGTGGTAAAGCCATAGAACGATATGAACACGTAGGCCTTGCACTACTTGTCGCCATCCCTCTCCCCATAACCGGTGCCTGGACAGGCTCAATTGTTGCTGTTCTGCTTGGACTGAAATTCAGGTATGCCTTTTTATCTATCTTCATTGGCATAATAATCTCTGGAGTGATTGTTACCTGCGCTACCGTCCTGGGGTGGGCCGTCGCCGATATACTGTCTACTCCGGCAAAATGATTATCGAATATCCTTAAAATCTCTCACATGCCACAAAAAGGGGTATATTGACCTCGGTCTTAATTCGTGTTACATTTTTAAGGAAATGGAGTCCCGTCCCTGTAGCTCAGTTGGATAGAGCGACTGCCTTCTAAGCAGTAGGTCGTGGGTTCGAGCCCCTCCAGGGACGCCATCTCAGGCGTGATCTTAGGTTAAATTCACCCCTAAAAGAATAACACCTCCAAGCCGTATAGCAAATTCGAGGCTCAGCAGGTGCTGCTATTCATTTATACTGTAATCTAACTTTCTCCTGGTTACGCTCTAACATAAAGACTACTCATCCCCCGTTAGCAGAAACTAGACAAGTGAACCTGCCGATGGTGATACTCCATTCGGATCAAGTGCTTCCGTAATTTTCTGCCACCATAAATGGTAATTTAATAGAGCTGGTCCGATTTCATCTTGTGGGCCCATTGTCGATGCGAAGTAGCGTTCGGTAAAAGCCCTCCTATTCTGCTCTTTTTGCCATCCCTCTACAGCTGCCTTTGCTTCAGAGTTGCCAGGATCGAATTTGCAGAATATTTCCGTTTTACCAAGATGCCCCTGTTCGACTCCCCATCCAAAAAAGGCTCCGCCATCATCCATTATCAGGCCCTTTTTTATCAAAGGCTCCTTCGCTTTGCCGGCTCCTATCGCCCACTTTATAGTCAGGTCTCTCTGGCCCATGATAGGAATTGAATTGAAGGCCCCGCCGTTACGGAATGTCTCCCTGATGGAGGCGGAGATTCTTGTGCACTGGCACATCAGAATTCCTTCAATCCTGGGGTCTTCGACCGCTTTTAACGACTTCCCGTCAGCTTCACTGACAATCTTCTCCAATACTCGCTTCTTGTATTCGAAGTCCGCCGGAGAGTCGCCGGCTATGATTACAAAGAAGCCGGGCCCCTGTACCTCTTTGTTGAGCCGGTTGAAGGTCTCCTCCTCTTCTTCATTGCTTGTCGTGATATTCGCAGCTACCATTGAAATGTTAAAACCCATTAGCTCGAACGCTATTTCACTTTCACCTATCTTGAGCTCCGCCTGCCACATTTTCTCTACTGACGGGAAGCTGAAATACCGTGCCATCATGTTAGGCGGTATCTCGCTCAGGGAGTAATGCGGTGATACCCCCACGACCGGGTAGACAGAAGGCCCCGCCCAGTGATAAAGCTTTACCGCAGCCTTTGTAAACACTCCGGGTGTAACGCCCGGCGGCACCGCACTGGTAAGAATGCTCCTTAAAGACGGACCCGGCCCGTCGCCGCAGAACCACTCATCCGAAGACCCCAGCGAACCTGACCTGACGATATCGCCTTCGGGGGTTACCCATTCTATGGCCAGGTGGTTTCGGTCATCACCACCTGTCGTCTGGTCCATGTGTCCGTGACCCCTGAGGAGCGCCGAGCAGTTAGTCCCGGCACCCTTTATGCAAAAATTCAAGCCCCTTTTGAACAACTCGGCTTGTAGCTGTGCCGAGATCACATACGGCTCAACCACGGCATACATGTTTTTCTCGTTGATTTCAATTATGCGGTTCATCCTTCTCAGGTCTAAATAGATAATACCCTTGGGGAACATCCCCGTCCAGCCTGTACATACCGGTCTGAATTGTAACTTGTATTTGTTACATAGCTTAACTATCGCTTGAACTTCCGCTGTGTTCTTTGGAAGAATTACAGCTCCGAGCTCAGCCGAGTGATACGCAGGCATTATTGCCGGGTCATCACAGATATTCTCCACTCCCACCACATCTTCGAACGCCTTATAAATGTCCTTGCTTAAAGCCATGATTCATTAACCCCCTTTTTTAGATTGCCTTTTCTACGAGTTCAACGATATC
Organism: Dehalococcoidales bacterium; assembly: GCA_023135135.1. Lineage (GTDB taxonomy): Bacteria > Chloroflexota > Dehalococcoidia > Dehalococcoidales > RBG-16-60-22 > JAFGPF01. Next base: position 964 of record JAGLTT010000018.1, on the reverse strand, counting down.
GTACACCTTCAGGCTGCTTCCGCTTTCCCTGATGGCATCGTTCAGAGTCTTCTCACACCAGGGACAGGCGGTAACAATCGCCTCGGCCCCGGTAGACACGGCTTCCTCTATTCTCTCCTGGGCAGTCCACCTGGCAAACCCGGGATTTGACTCATTGACACCGCCACCGGCCCCACAGCACCAGGAGTATTCCTTAATCCTGGTCATTTCCGTGAGTTTTATACCGGGAACGCTCTTGAGAACATCCCGAGGCGGTTCATAGATACCTTTTGTGCCCCGCCGGTATTCCTTGGGCGGGTCGAAAACAAACCTGTCCCCCGGAATCTTTTTCCCTTCCCAGTGTATCCACGGCTCACCCAGCCTGCCGAGACGGCACGGGTCATGGTAGGTGACCGAGATGTCGACTTTCTTCCGCGGCTTTAGCTTGCCGTCTTTTATCAGTTTGTCGATGTATTCGGAAATATGGAGCACTTCGAGGTCACCCTTAAGATTAAACTTATCGTAGAGTACCTTGAAGGCCTGGTAGCCATCGGCACAGCCCGTAACAACGGTCTTGACGCCGGCTTTCTTGATCATGGCCATGTTCTTCTTCGCCTGGTTGAGGAAGTCTTCTGTGTAACCCATCTGGTAGGCTCGCCCGCCGCAGCATGTCTCGGCATCACCGGCAATACCGAAATTGACGCCGGCTTTCTGCAGTATCTTTACGGTGGCTTTGGCCAGCTTCTGCATGTCCTTGTCGTAACTCGTCAGACAGCCGACATGATAGAGCACGTCCACTTTCTCCTTGGTGGCGTCCTTCACGTTAAGGCCGGCAGCCCAGTCGCCACGCTTGCCCCTGGCGCCGGGTACCATGGTGCCCTGTTTCCGCAGGCTGTTGATTACCTTGTCAAGGGCAGGGTTGGTTTGGCCATCCTCGACACACTTGATCCTGAATTCACTGATAGGCTCGAGGACTTCCATGTCC
>JAGLTT010000179.1 GCA_023135135.1 Dehalococcoidales bacterium | reverse complement strand
CGGGCGGCTTCATTCCTGGGGAGGCTGATATTCCTCAGGAGAATATCGTTGACGTTGGTTACGACAACCTTCCTGGCTTTATCATCGTACTTACTTATCTCACTGACCAGATTGCAGTTTTCCCTTAGATAGCGGGCTGCCAGTTTATCGCCCTCCGGGCCGTACTTCCACTTAAGGCGTTCTTCTTCCGTAGGTTCCCCTATCCTGGCCAGTTTTTCCCTGGCTATCTCGGCGGCGCTCTTTATCTCTCCCATATGACTCCTCCGAACCTGTCTTGGAATGAATATTCCGGCTTCAATAACTATTATACAACAACGGAGACACATCAGAAAGGAGTGATAGAAAGAAATAAAAGAAGGGCAAAGCCCCTCGTAAACCCTCGGCAGAGCAATCAGGATTTACCTTAAGCCTTATGCTTCAGGAGCCAGTACTCCAGGCCGTCGGCTAAAGCCAGCCAGCTGGCCTCGATGATATTGGTGGAACCGCCCACGGTACACCACTCATCAACGCCGTCGCCGGACTCGATGAGAACACGCACCTGCGACTCCGTGCCGGTGCTTTCCTCAAGAATACGCACTTTGTAGTCGACGAGCTTAACCTGTTTCAGGCTGGGATAGAACTGCAGCAGGGCTTTACGCAGCGCCCTGTCCAGGGCATTGACGGGGCCGTCGCCTTCCGCCGCCGTGTGTATTATTTCCTTGCCCACCTTCACCTTGACGATAGCCTCGGAAAGCATTTCCTCGGCGGCTTTACGGGTGGAAGCCCGCCTCTTCGACTCCACCACTACCATGAAGTCGACCAGTTCAAAGGGCGGTTTATAGTCCGGCTTAGCCCTGTGCAGCAGTAATTCAAAGGACGCCTCGGCATTATCGTACTGAAAGCCGCGACTCTCCAGGAATTTAATATGCTTCAAGAGTCCCTGCGTCTCTTTAGCATCAGTCGAGAGGTCTATTCCCAGCTCTTTAGCTTTATGGATAATATTACGCTTTCCCGACTGGTCGGAGACCACCGTTCTCTGGCGGTTACCGACCTTCTCCGGGACGATATGCTGGTATGCATCGGGCCACTTGGTAATACCGTCCATGTGATACCCGGCCTTGTGGCTGAAAGCGCTGGCGCCTACGTACGGCGAGAACGGGTCGGGGACCAGGTTGGCCGCCTCGCTGACGAAGTGAGACACTTCGGTTAGTTTGCCCAGCTGCTCATCGGTAATACAGTCTATGCCCATTTTCAGCTTTAAAGCGGCGATTACGGTGCACAGGTTGGCGTTCCCGCAGCGCTCGCCGTAGCCGTTGATAGTGCCCTGTACGTGATTAGCCCCCGCCTTTATCGCCGCCAGGGTGTTAGCGAGCGCCAGACCACCGTCGTTATGGCAATGAATCCCCAGCGGTACTGACGTCACTTTGGCCGCCGCCTTGACCGCTTTAGTTATCTCGTCAGGCAGAGCACCGCCATTGGTATCGCAGAGCACCAGGCAGTCGGCTCCGGCTTCGGCGGCTACCTCCAGTGTCTTAAGCGCATAATTCGCATCGGACTTATATCCGTCGAAGTAGTGCTCGGCATCCAGAAACACGGTAAGCCTGTTCGATTTGAGGTATTTTACAGAGTCGGCAATCATGCTCAGGTTTTCTTCCAGAGAGGCCTTCAGGACACGGGTAACCTGCAGGTCCGAGCTTTTACCGACGATTGTCGCCACTTTTACCCCGGCCTCGACCAGCATGACGAGGTTGCTGTCCTCTTCCGCCTTGATACCGCGTCGCCGCGTGCTACCGAAAACGACTACCTGCGCTTTTTTTAGGGAAAGCCCACGCGCTTTTTCGAAGAACTCCGCATCCTTGGGGTTGGAGCCCGGCCAGCCGCCTTCTATGTAGTGGATACCGAGTTCATCCAGCTTTTGGGCGATATGCAGTTTATCCACCACGGAGAAGGATATGCCCTCGCTCTGGGCCCCGTCACGCAGTGTGGTATCGTAAAGCTCAACCTTTACCAACTTTTAGCCTCCCGCCTTTCTCACAATATACATTGTCATTGCGAGGAGCCTAACGACGAAGCAATCTCCCATATCGGTGATAGAGATTGCCACGTCCTTCACAGGAAGGACTCGCAATGACAGAGAATTTCTTAACTCCCCGACTTCCCGGCAATAAGGTCGCCCATCTCTTTCGTCCCTACCTTCTTCTTGCCTTCACTCATTATATCATA
>JAGLTT010000178.1 GCA_023135135.1 Dehalococcoidales bacterium | reverse complement strand
ATATTCTGCTCCAGGAACGGGTCGAGTTCTTCGATAACGATAAGCTTATCGACCTGTCCGGCAAACTCTTTTATCATTTTTTCCGGCAGCGGCCAGCTCATTCCCAGCTTGAGGAAGGAGGCTTCCGGAAAGACCTCACGCGCGTACTGGTAGGCGACGCCGCCGGTCACGATGCCGAGGTCGCGCTTGCCCCACATAATCTGGTTCATCGGGAAGCTTTCCGAAAACTCCGCTAGCTTGAGCAGTCGTTTCTCCATCAGGGCATGCCGGGGCAGGGCATAGACCGGCAGCATGATGTATTTTTGCTGGTTGAAGTGAAAAGCCGGCTGCGGGTTCTTAACCGCGCGTTTTCGCTTGATATCCACCACCGATTTGGAGTGGGAGATGCGGGTGGTGGTGCGCAGTAAAACCGGCGTATCGAACTCCTCGCTGATATCGAAGGCATAACCCATGAGGTCGTAGCCGTCCTGGCTATCGGTCGGCTCCAGCATCGGTATCTTGGCCATCCTGGCGTAGTGCCGGTTGTCCTGCTCGTTCTGGGAGCTGTGTATCTGAGGGTCGTCGGCACAGACTATCACCAGCCCGCCGATGATACCCGTGTAAGACGCCGCCATGAAGGGGTCGCTGGCTACGTTGAGTCCAACGTGCTTCATGGACGCCATGGCGCGGACCCCTGTGTAGGCGGCCCCCATAGCCACCTCCATGGCCACCTTCTCGTTGGTGGACCACTCGGCGTAGATGTCCTTGAAGCGGGCCAGGTTCTCCAGTATCTCGGTGCTGGGGGTGCCGGGGTAAGCGGCGGCTACCTGCACGCCGGAGTGGTAAGCTCCCAGCGCCAGCGCCTCATTTCCGGATAGTAGTTGCAAAGTCTTTTCCATCTTTATACACGCAATACAATAGTATTATACCATAATATATATGAAATACAATAGAATATTGGCGAAAAACTGTGCATTATCATATTTTAAATATAAACTATGTTTCAATTTTACCATACATGGTAGTAGTAGGACAATTACCGGTGCCTGTTGACAGCGGTTTTTAACTGTGTTACAGTGCTAACTGAAAACCTTTTTCATTTAGTAATTTAAAATGGTTTATACTGAGAAGAGAATTGAACACGCGTTAAGACAGGGTGGCTATAAAATTACCCCGCAGCGCCGCACGATTATCAATGCCATTATCCACAGTCACGAGCACCTTACCCCGGCGGAAATACATGAGCGGGTACGCCGGGAGCACCCGGGTATCGGGCTGGTTACTATTTATCGCACGCTTGAGATACTCGCCGAGCTCGGCCTTATCTGTGAGATGCACGCCGGCGGGAACTGTCGCAGCTACCTGATAAGACGGCCTTCGGAGCATCACCATCACCTGATTTGCTCCGACTGCGCTACCGTGATTGATTTTACCGATTGTGACCTCGGGGAACTGGAACGCCGGCTCTCGAAGGAGACAAGCTTTGAAATAAGCGGACACCTCCTTGAGTTTGTAGGGCTATGCCGAAAATGCCGCGAAAAAACTATGGCAGGGTAAAATAGTAATGTTTAAACGTATCGGCCTGGAACTGGTGCATCATGCCCCCTTTACCGCCGTAGGTGCTGTGGCCGGCATTATCGTCATGGTTATAATTTACTTTTTCAATGCCCCCAGAGAAATATCGAACTCGCTTTTTTATACCCTCCATCCGCTCCACGTCGTCTTAAGTGCGCTGGTGACTGCCTCCATGTACCGAATGCATAATACGAAGGTTAAGCTCTGGGCGACCATTCTTATTGGCTACACGGGCTCCATCGGCATAGCCACATTGAGTGATATTGTTATCCCGTATCTGGGCGGAGGTATTCTGAACATCCCTATGGAGTTCCATCTCCCCTTTATTGAGACCGAGAAGATGCCCTACATCGGCGTCGCCAAGTGGATAGTCATCAATGCCGCGGCTATTATCGGCATTGCCATTGCCATCTGGAAACCCACTACCAGGTTCCCTCACATGGGTCATGTGCTGCTCAGTACCTGGGCGTCTCTATTCAGCTTCACCGCATTCGGGATTGCCGACTGGATTCCTCTGCTTCCCTTTATTTTCCTGTTTCTCTTCCTTTCAGTATGGCTCCCGTGCTGCATCAGCGATATTATCTTTCCCCTTTTATGGGTACCGGGAGAGTCCGCTCACGAGCATACCCACCATTGAGAGAATCTCGACGACACTGGTATCC
>JAGLTT010000177.1 GCA_023135135.1 Dehalococcoidales bacterium | reverse complement strand
TTGTCCTCGCGCACGTGGAGGTGGGTATATACCTTGACTTCGCTGCCGGGTTTACCCAGCGCGCTCAGGGCGGTGGTGGGCATGGACACCCGGAACCCTACTCCCCCCACGTTGATAATCGCCCCTTCGCCGCTGACCGACTCCAGTTTACCGCTGAGGCTGGCTATCATTGTTCCTCCCTCTGTCCGGCGAGTACATCCTTGAGGTGCATCTCCTGCACGTGGCAGATGGCTACCGCCAGAGCATCGGCGGCATCGTTGGGTTGGGGGACTTCCTCCAGTCCGAGGAGTAGCCGCACCATCTCCTGGACCTGCTCCTTGCTGCTGGCGCCGTAGTTGGCCACCCGCTGCTTAACCTTCGCCGGAGCGTACTCATAGGTCGGGATGCCTTTGCCCGCGGCGGCCAGCAGGGCTATTGCCTGGGCGCGGCCGATGGCCATGGCCGACTTCACATTCTTATGGACAAAAGGCGTCTCCACGGCGACGGCATCGGGGCGGTGGCGCAGGATAACATCGAGGAGTTGATTATAAAGCAGGACCAGACGCTCGCTGATTTCCGTTCGTTCCCGGGCGGTAATAGCGCCGAAATCGACCAGGGCAATTTCGTCATTCTCGCTCTCTATCACGCCGTAGCCCATCACCACCGTGCCCGGGTCGATTCCTAAAATTTTCATCTCACATCTCAGGCTGCCTGGTAGGCCTCCACGACGGAATCGGGGATGTCCGCGTTGCTGAATACATTCTGGACGTCGTCTATTTCTTCAATCTTGTCCAGCAGCTTCAGGGCCTGCATGGCGGCTTTTTCATCGAGTTCCACCAGGGATTTCGGCACCATCAACAGCTCGCTGGATTCGATTCGCACTTCGTTCTTTTCCAGGGTTGCCCTGACCTTTTCCAGCTCCTCCGGCACGGTATACACTTCCACGTAGTCGCTTTCCACCTTGACGTCCTCGGCGCCGGCATCGATGGCGGAGAGGGCCAGTTCGTCGGCGTCCACGTTATCGGCTTTTATGGTGATGACTCCCTTGGAATCGAAAAGCCAGGCGACGCAGCCGTTTTCTCCCAGGCTGCTGCCGTGGCGCGTAAACGTGCCTCTGACGTCCTGGATAGTACGGTTGCGGTTGTCCGTGAGGGCATTGACCAGGATGGCTATGCCGTTGGGTCCGTAGCCTTCCAGCGTTAATTCGGTCAGGCTGCCGCCCTCGAGATCTCCGGTGCCTTTCTTGATGGACCTTTCGATAGTGTCCATCGGCATATTACTATCGCGTGCTTTCTGTATGGCCAGGCGCAGGCGGAAATTCATCTCGGGATTACCGCCGCCCTCGCGCGCCACGACGATAATTTCCCTCGTCAGTTTCGTGAAAAGTTGACCTCGCCTGGCATCGGCGACTCCCTTCTGGTGTTTAATCGAGTGCCATTTAGAATGCCCGGACATAGTCTTCCTCCTTGACCTCTAATCCACCTGTCTGATAATTCTAGCATGTCGGTATCAAGCGGTCAAAGAGGTCGCGCGGGTATTTTAAGAGTCGGCTTGTGTTTAATCATCGCTTTTACTATAATTTTATCGTGCCCGCAGTCCGAAAAAAGTATCGTTCGTAAGGAGAGGTCTCGACTTTGGGTGAATTAAGCTCAACTATAATTATTGGTGTCGCCCTGGTTCTATTAATGGTATTAAGCGTCTTCCTCCAGGGATTCCGCACGAGGAGGTCGCCGATAGGCAAGGTTGTCGGTATTGCTTCCAGTGTCAGGCATAACGAGAACCTTTGTGAAAACCACAGCGAAAACCGCAGTATCGGAAGGTTCAAGACGTCCGCCTGGGATAAGCATCGAGAATCGGTCGATTTCCTGCCCGAGGAGTTAAGGACCGAGTTATCAAATGTGTTCGAATCGATTACCGAACTCAACGTCACCATAGATACCTCCAGAAGGCTCGGTTCGACCGGCTATGTATCGGCCGCTGATATAGAAAGATTGAAAGCGCCGCTGGCCTCCTGTAAGGATAAGCTCCAGGAATGGGTCTATGCGAATATGAATAACCCGGAATATCTGCCGAAGAAACGCAGCATTTTCCGCCGATAAAACTTGTCTCCTATTCAATCGCCTGTGGACTATCCAGTTTTTTCGCGAGCGCTTCCCTTAGCTGCTTGAGCTGTGCCTGGAACGAGGGCGCCGTGATACTTTCCGTGGACATGATAACGGCATCTTCACGATTGTCCAGGTAGTAGCCGCGGCG
>JAGLTT010000176.1 GCA_023135135.1 Dehalococcoidales bacterium | reverse complement strand
CGGAGCCAAGGCTGTTATAATCGGCGAAGTAGTTGCCGAGCATCCCGGGCAGGTGGTCATGAAGACCATGCTGGGGGCATCACGCATCGTGGACATACCGGTCGGCGAGCTGCTGCCGAGAATATGCTAATACAGAAAAGGGGTGTCATTGCGAGGAGTGCAGTGACGAAGCAATCCCCCTCATTGTCTTAAGCTATCTTTGAGATTGCTTCGCCTCCCGACTGTATCGGGATGGCTCGCAATGACAGGTGTTTTCGTTAATATTTGGATGAGAATGATATGACACAGACATACCCCGATAATCAGTCCGAAAGCGAGTCCACACCAAGAATCGTGGTAATCGGCGTGGGCAACCTGCTGCTTAAAGACGAGGGAATCGGCATTCACGCCGTGCAGGCGTTGCAGGAGCATGAACTCCCCGCCGACGTTAAATTAGTAGACGGGGGGACATCGCCGGACCTGATAGCCTATACCAGGGCCGGAGACAAACTGATAATAGTCGATGCCGCCAAAGCCGGCGGCGAGCCGGGGACGATTTACCGCTTTAAACCGCAGGACCTGGCCGAGGAAAGAGCCAGCCTGGCCTCGGCGCATGAAATGGGCGTGGTAGAAAACCTCAAGCTTATGTCCCTGGCAGGCAACGAACCGGCGGAAATCGTTATCATCGGCATCGAGCCCGGGGAAATAGAGTTCGGTACTGAGCTCTCCCCCGAGCTTCAACAAAAATTACCGGAAATAGTTAAAGTAGTCCTGAAGGAAATGGGGCTGCCGTAGCTCCAGATAGACAAGATTGCATGACACTAGTATAATTACAGAGGTTAGTACACGGGTAGGAGGAATTCAAGATGCCATTTAAAATGGGGCCGTGGGAGATAGCCCTCATCCTGGTTATAATCCTCATCGTCTTCGGCGTGGGGAAACTGCCGCAGGTAGGCAACGCCCTCGGCAAGGGAATACGCTCTTTTAAGAGAGGCCAGTCCGGCGAAGATGAGGACGAGAAGGGCAAGGAAAAAGTGGCCGCCAGTCCTAAAAAGACCACGAGAAAGAAAGCCGCCAAAAGCTAGTCATATAACTACTCCGCAGGAATACAAATTCAAAGAATTACTATCTTTGCGGGCAATTACCCGTGAAGATAACACGATAAAAGGTGAGGGATGGGATTTCTCGGCATAGGTTCATGGGAGATACTGCTAATCATCATTTTAGCACTGATAGTACTGGGGCCAAGCAAGCTGACCGATTTTGCCAGGACCCTGGGGAAGACAGTGCGCGCCATCAAAAAATACAGCACCGACCTCACCACGGCGGTTACCCGGGAACTGGATAAAGCCCAGGAAGAACCACCGAAAGAAGAAAAACAAAGTCAGCCGTCACCAGATGCAAGCGAACAGGGGCCGGAAGCCGAAAAAACCGGCCCGACCGACCGGGAGAGGCATTCCTGAAAATGTCAGAAGGCGAACAGAAGCTCACTCTCCTCGGCCACTTCCAGGAACTTCGCAAGCGTCTCATCAGGAGCGTCATTGCCGTAGCCGTAGCGGCAGCTATCTCATTCGTGTTCTGGAAGTGGATATTCTATATCCTGATTCGACCGGCGGGGGATATCAATCTCATCTTCATCGAACTGACGGAGATGATAGGCACCATCATGAGGGTATGTCTCGCCGGCGGCCTTATCATCGCCATGCCCTACCTGACCGTACAGGCAATCCTGTTTATAAAACCGGCGCTTACCAGGAAAGAGGAGAGATACATATACTTCCTACTGCCCTGGATTGCGCTGATGTTCCTGGGGGGTATCGTCTTCGGGTACTTCATCCTGATTCCGCCGGCCATCGGGTTCCTGTACACGTTCGGCAGCGATATCGCCGAGCCGATGATAAAAATCGGCAACTACATCGCCATCATTACCCGGCTGCTGATAGCCATCGGGCTGGTCTTCGAGCTGCCGGTGGTGACCACGTTCCTGGCGCGGATGGGCATCGTCAAGCCGGAGTGGCTCGCCTCTAAACGGAAGATGGCCATTATCGTCGCCTTCGTCCTCGCCGCCATTATCACCCCTACCTTCGACCCCATCAACCAGAGCCTGGTGGCCGTGCCGCTGATTATACTGTACGAGATGAGCATCTGGCTGGCGAAGCTGGTTTACAGGAAGAGAACCCCGGCGGTGGAAGCGACGCCGGAAGGTCTTGATACTGTAAAATAAGGTGATATATACTTATTCAGATTAAGGGGGCGGATGAGTCCCGGTGGGCTTCGC
>JAGLTT010000175.1 GCA_023135135.1 Dehalococcoidales bacterium | reverse complement strand
AAGTAGTCGCCGACGCTGAAATTGCCCAGCATCTCGAAGAAGGTCAGGTGCGTGGCATCGCCTACCGACTCGATATCGGTGGTGCGGAAGCATTTCTGGCAGGAAGCCAGACGCTTACCGGGCGGCTTCGCCTCACCGAGGAAATATGGCTTGACCTGCACCATGCCGGCGCTGGTCAGCAGCAGGGTGGGGTCGCCTTTGGGCACCAGCGAAGAGCTGGGTATGGCCTTATGCCCCTTCTCCTCGAAGAACTTTAAAAATGCCGTTCGTAACTTGTCGCTATTCACAAAATTGCTCCAGATAAAGACAGTGAATTACTCACCTGTAATTGTAAGTTCAAGAGGTACTGGCTGTCAATGAGACCATAGCGGATTGCTTCGCTGCGCTCGCAATGATAGATGACCGCAGCCGAAAGTCAGAGCAGTTTTTTGAAGTATTCTCTCAACTCCGGGCCGAGGTCGTCACGTTTTAAAGCCAGCGCCACGTTTGCCTTCAGCCAGCCCAGCGGCGTGCCGGTATCGTAGCGTATCCCCTCAAGCTCGAAGGCGTAGAGCTTCTGCTGCTTCAGCAGCAGTTGCAGGGCATCGGTCACCTGAATTTCATTACCCTTACCCGGCGGGGTGACGGCTAAAACATCGAATATCTGCGGCGTCAGTACGTACCTGCCCACGATACCGAGTCGAGAAGGTGCCTGCGCCGGTTCCGGCTTCTCCACCAGACTCAGTACCTGATACACTCTCTCCGCGACCTGTTTCGGCTCGATAATGCCGTATTTTCTGGTATCCTCGTCGCCGATTCTCTCCACGGCTATCACGCCCGCCTCGTATTTCTCGTAAATATCCAACATCCGCTTCAAGCACGGCACAGCACTATCGATAATATCGTCGGGCAGTATTACCGCACAGGGCTCACCGCCGACAAGTTCTCTGGCCGTATTGATGGCATGTCCCAGGCCCAGCTGCTCTTTCTGCCGGACATAGCTGATATCCGCCATGCCGGCAATTTCCCGCATCTGCGACAGACGCTCCGTGTCACCCTTTTGCTCCAGGAAATGCTCCAGCTCAGGAGAACGCTCGAAGTAGTCTTCAATAGCCGACTTACCCTGCGCCGTGACGATAATAACCTGCTCGATGCCCGAATTGAGCGCTTCCTCCACCGCATATTGAATCAGAGGTTTGTCCACCAGAGGCATCATCTCCTTGGGTTGAGAGCGCGTCATGGGCAGGAATCTGGTGCCCCGCCCGGCCGCAATGATAACCGCTTTACGGACTTTCATGCCGTCCTCCTCTTCGACCGGTCGAGAGCGAAGGCCGCGGCGCCGCAGACGCCCGCCTCGTTACCGAGCTGTGCCGTAACAATACGCACTATCCGTGAAGAAATGGGGAAAGCGCGCTCCGCCACCATCTTTTTACCCGGACCGATAAACAGGTCACCGAGTTCGGCCATACCTCCGCCGAGAACAATCATCTCCGGACTGAAGATATTGACCACGTTGATCATGCCGATACCCAGATAGTAAGCCGCCCGTGAGAGCACATCCAGCGCCAGAGGGTCGCCATTTTTAGCGGCGGCTCCGACCATTTCCGCGGTGATGTCCTCCGTCTTTCCCCCGGCCATTTCCGAGAGAGAAGACTTTTCGCCGCGGCTGATGCGCTTCACAGCGTCCCTCTCTACCGCCCGGCCGGAGGCAAGCATCTCCAGGCAGCCGGTATTTCCGCAGCCACATTGCGGACCGTTGTCGTCGATAGTCATGTGGCCTATCTCCGCGGCCGCGCCGACGGCGCCGAGATAAAGCTCTCCGCTGGTGATAATACCGCCGCCGATACCGGTACCCAGAGTAAATAAAACGAGATTGTTTACCCCCATACCGGCGCCGGAACGGTGCTCCCCCAGAGCCGCCGCGCTGGCGTCATTGACGACAAAGGTACTGATTTTAAATCTTTCCTGAATAATATCCCCCAGCGGGATATCAGCCCAACCCGTCATGTTCGGGGAAGGGGTTACCACCACCCCCCTACCGGAGTCGATACCACCGGCACAGGCAATGCCGATGCCACCCATCTGAGATGCTTTCAGGTTATTCCCGTCGAGCATACTTTCTATTGCCGAGCAGAGACGTTCGATGACCGGCTTGACACCTTCGTCAGCCAGGGTCGGGCAGACGTCTTTAGCCAGCATCTTACCATCGGCGGAAAAAAGAGCGGTCAATATCTTGGTGCCGCCGATATCGACGGCCAGGATGGGGGCGCCGTGCTGTCCTGTCATATTATTAC
>JAGLTT010000174.1 GCA_023135135.1 Dehalococcoidales bacterium | reverse complement strand
TCTGATAATCAGTCTGGCAACGCACCAGGTACCACTTGTTTTGATTTCCCTGCTGTTTATACTGACCGGCGGTGTATCGCGACTTTGGAACCGATTTTGCCTTCATCGCGTCGAGTACCGGCGGCGCCTGAGCCAGAACCAGGCATTTTTCGGGGACGAGATAGTCTTCGAATTAGAAATAACCAACCGGAAGCCCCTGCCGCTGCCCTGGCTGCAGATCGATGACGAACTACCGGAGAATGTAACCCTTCTAAAGGGTAAGGCCACGTCGACACATGACGACCGCGTTATCCTCAGTAACATGTTCCCCATTAATATGTACCACCGCGTGACCCGCCGCTTCCCGATGCGGTGCCAGAAAAGGGGTATTTTCATTTTCGGGCCGACATATATACGTTCCGGCGACCTGTTCGGTTTCTTCCGCCGGCATATGCGTATTGATGAACTGGACTATCTTCTGGTGTATCCCCGGCTGGTGCCGCTGGAAAAGCTGGGCATCCCTTCACAGCATTTCTTCGGCGATATCCGCCTGAAAAGGCACCTTTTTCAGGACCCGGTACTTACCGCCGGAGTACGGGACTATCATTCCGGCGATAGCCTGAAGCGGATACACTGGAAAAGTACCGCCCGACTCGGCAAGCTGCAGACAAAGGTGTACGAACCGACGACTACCGTCGATATTAGTATTTTTCTGGACGTGCGTACCCTTAGAGCGCCTTTACAGGGGAGTATTCAGCAGCTCCAGGAACTGGGAATTATTACCGCAGCATCGATTTCACAGCATGCCCTGAGGGAAGGTTTCCGCGTCGGCCTTTACGTCAACCAGATAACACGCTTTTCCCGGGGTATGGTCAGGGTACCGCACAGCCAGCACCCCGATCAAATGCCGCGCATACTGGAAGCCCTGGCACAACTGCATCAGATCGAGACGATACCGGTGACCCGTTTCATCCGGCAGGAAGCCGGGGGTCTTCCCTGGGGCAGCACTCTGGTAGTTATATCGGCGCAGCCCGCGGATGGGTTGCTGGCCACGTTGCTGGATTTGAAAAGGGTGGGGCGCAGCGTAGCGCTGGTCAAGGTGGGTGGCAAGGCACCGGAAGTGGGCACTGGCAACCTGCCCGTTTACCACATTAATGACGATATTGCCTGGGAACTGATAAAGGAAATCGGTCTGGAAGAAGCATAATGAATAGGTTCAGGAATTTCGACTGGCTGGCAGTTGTTTTATACCCTCTGGCGGTACTCCTCATGGAAGCCTTCTGGGTATATCCCTGGCTGGTCTGGCTGGGGGGCTGGCCGATTTTCTCCGAGCAGCGTCCGGCGTTGAGCCTGGCTGCGGTTATCATCATGCTCGTGATTTCGCTGCTGGTGACCAGGATATTACTCCGTCAGAAGTGGTCGATGCGGGTAATCCAGGCTGCCGTTATCGGCGGCGGTCTGGTCACCATAATACTGGTGCTGGGTGTCGAATACGGCGAAGGCTACGGATTCCTCAGTGGCGGGTGGTTTGTTCACGTGGGGCAGGTGCTCGGGAATACATTTGACAGTCCCAATACCATCGTGGTGGCCCTGCCGGTACTGCTATATCTCTGGTGGCGGGGCATTATCCTGGGACAAACGACATCCCATTTCAGGGACATCTACCGGTCCTTCCTGCTCGGCATGGTAGCCCTCATCGTATTAATTATTATCTGGCGAATCAGCTCGGGGTCGGAAAAGTTCGAAACCCCGGGGGCTGGTATCGGATTTAACATAATAGCGTTCTTCTTCTTCGGGCTTATCTCGATAGCCGTCAGTCACCTTTACCAGATGCGCCGGTCGATGCCTAAAGAAGACGCGGCGTTGACCTCGGTAAAGCGCTGGCTGCCGATAATGCTGGGCGTCGTCGGCAGCATGGCTGTTGTGAGCTTTTTCGTTGCCAGTGTTTTCTCCGAGAAATTTTTAACGAGTATCGGACACGGGATTGGCGTCTTCTTCAGCTTTATCGGGAAGATAATCCCCTATATCATGGTTCCGTTTAATTACCTGTTCGATGGCATATTTTACGTATTACAGTGGTTGTTGAACCTGATACGCACCGACCAGGAGTTCCAGCCCGAAGGCCCCGGTGCGGGGGGTATTCCGGGGGTTGAAGACGTGGTAACGCGGGGGCTGCCGGAAGCGGCGGTGCTGGCGATAAAATGGGTGATAATAATTTTAATTGTGGTTGTGGTAATTTACATCCTGGCCAAGGCAATATCCCGCTTTCGCGTCAAGTATGCACGGGACGAGATAGAGGAAATTCATGAATCGCTATGGAGCTGGCGCGGGCTTACGGATGATTTACGGCTGCTCCTTAATATG
>JAGLTT010000173.1 GCA_023135135.1 Dehalococcoidales bacterium | reverse complement strand
GTCAACCGGCTGAAAAGGAAAGAGGGCATTGACACTTACGATTACGAAACCAGGTATAATCCATTTATAATAAGGGAAAAGGGGCAATCGTAATGAAAGTTCAGATTCTCGGCGCGCATAACATAGAATCGCAGGACACCCGGTATATCAGCCTGATAATCGACGATGTCCTGGCGATAGATGCCGGCGCCCTTACATCCAGCCTGTCTTTCCCGGCGCAGCAAAAGCTCAAGGCCGTCCTGCTCACCCACCAGCATTACGACCATATCAGGGATATACCGGCCCTGGGCATGAATTTCTACCTGCACGAGAATACCCTGGATATCTACTCTACCCTACCCGTCCGTGAAGCCCTGTCCGAGTATATGCTGAACGATATTCTCTATCCAAATTTCGTGGAGAAGCCCCCGGGGAAACCGGCGATACGATTCAACACGGTGGAACCCGGCCGTACGGAGCCAGTCGCCGGATATACCGTATTACCGGTACCTGTCAATCACGCCGTACCCACCGTCGGCTACGAAGTTACCTCTCCCGACGGTAAAAAAGTATTTTACACGTCCGATACCGGGCCGGGACTGGACGATTGCTGGCAGCAGGTATCACCCGACCTGCTCATCATCGAGGTTACCGCTCTTAACAAATGGTATACCTTCGCCCTCCAGTCGGGCCACCTCACCGCTGCCCTGCTCCAGCCGGAACTGGAGAGTCTGCGAAAACTGAAAGGACAACTGCCGGAGATAGTCACGGTGCACATGAACCCACTGGACGAAAAGGGAATAAAAGCTGAAATCGCCGTGGTAGAGAAGGCATTAAATACGACTATCCAACTCGGTTACGAGGGGATGATTATAGAGCTGTAAAGATGGGTGGAAACAGTTCCGTCAGCGAAATGCGGTTTATCGTTGACCATAACGTGGGCAAGCTGGCAAAATGGCTCAGGATGATGGGCTATGACAGCCTGTTCTTCAATGGCGACGATGATTCTCAGATGGTCAGGCAGGCCCTGGCCGAGGGAAGGATGATATTGACGCGGGACTCCGGGATTATGAAGAGGCGTGTCGTCAACAACGGACGACTCAAGGCGTTACTTATCGAGAGTGAAGAGCCGGAGCGTCAGATACAGCAGGTCATGACCAGCCTGGCCTTAATGAAAAATCTGCGTCCTTTCACACTCTGTCTGGAGTGTAATCATCCACTGGTCGAGAGAAGCCACGAAGAGGTGAAAGACCGCGTGCCGCCCCACGTTTATAAAACACAGACCCAGTACATGGAGTGCCCGACCTGCCACCGCATCTACTGGCGGGGGACTCACTGGGAAGCCATGACGCGGAAACTGGAAAAGCTGGCGAAAACGAACGAAAGTTAGAGACATCGAGGAGGTAATTTTATGAGTGTTTACGAAATAGCTGTAACAAGACGGTCGATAAGACGCTTCAAAGATAAAGCCGTGCCTTATGAAGCGCTGGAAAAGTGCCTGAACGCCGGCCGGCTGGCGCCATGCGGACGCAATCACCAGGTATGCGAGTATATCGTCATCAACGATGCCGAAGTGCTGCCCGGGGTATTTGAGAATATCGGAGGCTCGGTCAAGATGCCCCCCGAAAAAGGAGGCCCGCGACCCGAACAATCGCCCAAAGCCTATATCATTATCCTGATAAATAAGACCTGGGAAGAAGATGCCAACCGCCGGAGAATCTCTCTCTATGACGTGGGCATGGCGGCGGAGAACATTATACTGGTCGCCTATGAACAGGGACTCGGCACCTGCCCGATACTGATGTTCCATGAGAACAACCTGAAGCCCGTCCTGAATATACCGGATGAATACGACATCGCGCTGGTGATTGCCATGGGTTACCCGGACGAGAGCCCGGTGGCCGAGGTAGCTACCGACTCCGTGGAAGGCTGGCTGGACGATAAGCTGGTGCGCCATGTCCCCAAGAGAAAGCTGGAGGATATCGTACACCATAACAGGTTTTAGTATCAGACGTATTGACCGAAGCTGAATATATTGCTACACTCAATGCAACGGGAGCTAACATAATCAGCGATGAAAATTGTAACAGCCGAACAAATGAGGCAGATTGACCGGGATTGCCTGAAACGGGGCACGCCCGCCGGTACGCTTATGGAGAACGCAGGCAAAGCCGTGGCCGAAGATGCGCGGTCCGTCCTGGGCGCTATGAATAAACAGAATATCCTGTGCCTGGTAGGCGCGGGGAACAACGGGGGGGACGGGCTGGTAGCGGCGCGTTACCTCCACGAATGGGGGGCTAAAGTCAGCGTTTATCTCTGCAGCCAGAGAGCCTCCGATGATGAAAACCTCAAGCCGGTGCAGGAACACGGCATTACCTGTATCGAAGCCGCTAACGATAAAAACCTGAAAAAGTACGACGACCTGCTGGCATCGGCCAGTTGCGTTAT
>JAGLTT010000172.1 GCA_023135135.1 Dehalococcoidales bacterium | reverse complement strand
TTAGGCTCGATGCCCGCATCTTCGAAAGCCTCGTAAGCGGCCTCGACGATGAGGTCTTCGACGCCTTTATCCCACCGCTCCCCGAATTTCGTGCAGCCCATGCCCACGATGGCTACCTTATCTTTAATTCCGTCCATATGTCAGCCTCCCTAAGGCTAGTCCGAAACAGGCTTCGCCTTCCAGAAATAGTTATGTATCCCCCGACTGTAAAACAACTTCCTGAAGGTCATCTCCAGCTTCATGCCGACGGCCACCTTATCAGGCTCACAGTCGGTCAGCTCGCATATCAGCCGTCCGCCGCCTTCAAAATCAATGACGCCGTTAACGCCGGGGGGATTGAGGGTAGGTTGAAGCTGGTCGATAGTATAGCTGAAGAGCGTCGCCTTCTTATCGGAAAATTTATAAGGTTCGAACTCGTCTTTAGCCTGGCAGTTGACGCATATCCGCGGCGTCTGCCCTATCTGGGAAATCTGGGGCGTCCCGCATTTCTTACACCTGGCTCCATAGAGGGCAGAAATCGCCTTTCTCTCCCGCCAGCGAGCCGGCAGCGAGAGCGGCGGGCGTTCCGGCAATGTGGAAGCCTCTGCGGAGACAAGGTTACGCCAGGTGGCGTACTGCCCGTAGCTGATGGATATTCTACCCGCCAGCTTATCTGATATAATCGGCTTCTTCTGAATCCTCTTAATTTCATCGGTGACGCGGAGGATAAAAGCATCACAGCCGTCCCCGTAGCCGGCGAAGAGAATCCGGTCGCCCGCTCTTGCCTTTTCCAGAGCCGCCGCCAGCATCAGCAGGGCCGCCGCCGTGCCCGTATTGCCGATATCGCTATACAGCGGGTCCTGCACCTGCTCTTTATCGAAGTTCATCCGTCGTGCCAGACCGGCATGCTGGCGGGCATCGGAGGCACAGTACACCATTTTATTAAAATCTGACGGGGCTAGATTATATTTTTTCATGAGACCGGAAATGGCCGACTGCACGGTCGGTATATAGCCCGCCTCGTCGATAAAGCGCTGCTCCGCAGCGCGGACGAACCTGTCGTCCTCCGTCCGCCACAGGTCGGTAAAATCGTTATATATTGAATAGCTTCCTTCGACTTCCGCGATTACCTTTTCCGACCCTATCATCAGGGACGCGGCGCCGTCGCCGAGCGTCTGCTCCAGCGTGCCTTTCGCCGCGCCCAGACGGCAGTCGGAAGCGGTCACGATAACGTTCTCAGCCGAGCCGGCTTTCACGGCGTCGATGGCGGACTTAATAGCTATGGTCGTAGCCCTGAGCGAGTTTGTAAAGTCGGCGGTATGGCACTCAGCGGCAAGGTCGGCTGCAGCCGCTACGATAGCCGCCGATTGTTTTTCTTTGTAGGGTGCGGTTGTCGTCGCCAGCGAGAGGCCGTCCGCTTTGCCCCCGCCCCGCGCCAGGCAGTCTAAAGTAGCCGCCACCGCCATGCTGACGGTATCCTCGTCGTAGCCGGCCACGGCTTTAGCCCCGCCCGTGCTCCTGCCCGCCCACATCCGGGCAATTTCATCACGACCAAGCCTGTAAATAGGTAGATAAACGCCTATTGATGTAATACCAACCATCTCCCCGTTTTCCTTTCTTTTTCAACCTGGTTTGCCGTCATAAAACAGACGGGCAGGACAAAGAAGCACCGGTGACCCCGCCGGAAACAGTGTTGACGAACAACGGCAAACGGTAGCCTGCTCACGGGCACCATCGGAAATCAGCCGCGAAGACTAGGTTATGGTGAACCCCCCATCGACGGGCATGGTTATTCCGGTAATATAGGAAGCCCTGTCCGAGCACAGCCATACCACCGCCTCGGCAACCTCCTCCGGCTCCGCATCTCTCCCCAGGGGCATCATCTCTTTGACCGCCTCCGCCATACCGGGCTGTACCGCCAGCATCCGGTTATAGAAACCGGTGCCCTTCATACCGGCGGGACAGACGGCATTGACGCGAATGCCCGCTTTGGCGTAATCACCCGCCGCCGAGAGCGTTAGACCGTTGACACCCCACTTACAGGCGGTGTATATAGCCTGAAGCGGAGCGCCGATGAGTCCGGCGATGGACGATGTATTGACGATAGAACCGCCGCCATGCTTCTCCATGTATTTTATTTCGTACTTCAGGCACAGCCAGATACCCTTCAGGTCGATATCCACGATGCGGTTCCACGTTTCTTCGGTGCCTTCCGTAAGGGGTTCCGGTAACTCTTCGATGCCGACGTTATTGTGGGCGCAGTCGAGTCCTCCGTAGGTGGCGACGGTCTGGCTGACCATCGCCTCGACTTCCTTAGCTCTGGAAACATCGGCCTTGACGAAGGCAGCCTCGCCACCGGCTTTTTTTATCATATCCACGGTCTTCTGACCGTTCTCAACATCGATATCCGCCACAACGACCTTCGCGCCTTCCCTGGCGAAGGCCAGCGCCGAAGCCCGTCCCAGACCCATCCCCGCGCCGGTGACCAAT
>JAGLTT010000171.1 GCA_023135135.1 Dehalococcoidales bacterium | reverse complement strand
AAAAACAAAAGGAGGTCAATATGTCAGGAGCGTTAAAGGATAAAGTAGCCATTATTACCGGTGGCGGACGAGGTATCGGCAAAGCTTTCGCGTTAAGGTACGCTGAGGAAGGCGTCAAGTTATTATTGCCTGACATCAGCCTGGAGCGGGCTCAGGGCACCGTCAAAGAGATTAAGGCTAAAGGCGGAGAAGCCGCTGCCATGTTGACCGATATTTCCGATGAAAAAGCCACCCAGAAGATGGCGGAGGAGGTTATAAAGCTCTACGGCAGGGTGGATATACTCCTTAATAATGCCGCAATCTATGACGGACTAAATATCACGCCGTGGGACGCCTGGACTGTGGCGGACTGGGAACGCATCTTCAAGGTGAACGTGATAGGAACGTGGCTGTGCTGCAAGGCGATAGCACCCATCATGGTAAAGGCAGGCAAGGGTAAAATCATTAATATCGCCTCCATGATTGCTAAGGTCCCCGCAGCTCAATTATTCTTGCCGTATTCCTGTAGCAAAGGCGCCATATACACGCTGACTCAAGCCCTGGCGCATGCTCTGGGTGCCTCGGGCATTAATGTCAACGCCATCGCCCCGGGATACACTGCTTCCGAAGCCAGTTTAAACCAGCAGGGAAGTGACCAGATATTCGAGATTGCCACCGGGGAACAATCCATGCAGCGGCGTGAGCAGCCAAACGACCTGGTGGGGGCGGCCGTCTTTCTCGCCTCGGCTGACGCGGATTTCATTACGGGACAGACCTACTATATCGACGGCGGCACCGTGATGCTATAGGGATAAGCCGGTTTCATCAACTACGCAGTACGGTGTAGGGGCAGGTTTCCCGGAGGTTGCAGCGGGCGCAGATTTCAGCCTGCGTCCACGGTTTCATCTCCGGGCCTGCGGCGATTATCATAGAAGTCGATTTGCGGGGCACCATGATGCCCGAGGATGTCAGGCTCACGCCGATGTCACCGGCATGGGCCAGCTCCAGCAAATTCCACTGTTCCGTGATGGGCAAGCCGGGCATACCCGGATTAACGGGGCTACTCGCCTGTGAGTCGCGCGTTAAAGCCTCTCTGGAGATAAACCGGCAGGCTTCCTGGACCAGAATATCGACGGCGGTGCTCCCGGTGCCATCCAGTAACATCGCGCGCAGGGTCTCACCGCCCTGACTGTATTTCGTCACCTGTTTTTCCAGACCGGGGCCGATAGTGCAGACAGTAGTGGCGAGTTCTTGTGCCTCCGGGAAAGTTGAAGGTATTACCATCCGGTAGGATAACGGGATAAATATATGATATTGTAATATAATGTATTGTGGTATTAATCGTAAAAAATAAAAGGAGGTAGACATGTCGCCAGTATTACAGGACAAGGTAGCTATCATCACCGGGGCCAGCCGCGGCATCGGGAAGGAGTTTGCTTTAAGGTTCGCCGAGGAAGGTGCCAAACTGCTGTTAACCACCACCAATCTTAAAAGGGCTGAAGGCACGGTTAATGAGGTAAAAGCCAAAGGCGCGGAAGTAGCCCTGGTAGAGGCCGATATTGCTTACGCGGACCAGCCCCAGAAGATAGCTGATGAGGTTTTGAAGAAGTACGGCAAGGTGGATATTCTCCTCAATAATGCGGCCGTATGGGGCGGCCTTAACGCCAAGCCGTGGAACCTCTGGACGCCCGAAGAATGGGACCGAATCCTGACGGTGAATGTCCGGGGTACCTGGCTGGTCTGTCAGGCGATAGCTCCACTGATGGAAAAAGCGGGTAAGGGTAAAATTATCAATGTAGCTTCTAATATCGCCCGGGTACCCGCGGCTTCGTTTTTCCTGCCGTATTCCTGCAGCAAAGGCGCCGTTTACACACTGACTCACGCCCTGGCCCACGCTCTGGGTGAATCGGGTATTACCGTTAACGCCATCGCCCCGGGATACACGGCTTCCGAGGCCAGTCTAGAACAGGATGGTAGCGACCAGACGTTCGAGATGGCTGCTTCGGGACAGTCCCTGAAGCGGCGTGAGCAGCCAACCGACCTGGTAGGGGCTGCCGTGTTCCTGGCTTCGGACGAATCCAATTTCATGTCCGGTCAGGTGCTCTATATCGACGGCGGCACCGTAATGTTATAGAAAATAAATTCGCTTCGTCAGGTACGCAGTACGGTGTAAGGGCAGGTTTCCCGGAGGTTGCAGCGGGCGCAGATTTCGGCCTGCGTCCACGTTTTCATCACCGGTCCTGTGGCGATTATCATAGAAGTCGATTTACGGGGCACCATGACACCCGAGGATGTCAAACTTACACCGATATCACCGGCATGAGCTAGTTCCAGCAAGTTCTGCTGTTCTGTGATGGGTAAACCGGGCATACCCGGATTGACGGGGCTGCTCGCCTGTAGACCGCGCTTGGAAGCCTCTCCGGAGAAGAACCGGCAGGCTTCCTGGACCAGAATATCGACGGCGGCACTACCGATACCATCCAGCAGCATCGCGCGTA
>JAGLTT010000170.1 GCA_023135135.1 Dehalococcoidales bacterium | reverse complement strand
ACAACATAAAGCATTAAACTTTTTTACAGGGAAATCCACAGGGAGGAGAGATACATATGCCGTTAGTAACTATTAAAATTCTCGAAGGCAGAACCGTCGAGCAGAAGCGGGGCATGGTCAAGGACGTCACCGAGGCGATTGTCAAAAACATCGGATGTCCGGATTCAGCAGTACAAATAGAAATGGTGGACCTCAAACCGGAGAATATCGCCCAGGGCGGCAAACTGTTCAGCGACGGCCGGTAAACGGGGGTTAGTTTGAAAGTTCTGGGTATAATGGGCAGCCCGAGGATAAAGGGCAATTCCGACCTGCTCCTCGACGAGGCCCTCAAGGGGGCGCAGAGCCAGGGGGCAGAGGCCGAGAAGATAGTCGTGGACAAGCTTCAAATTGCGCCCTGCAAGGAATACTACGGGTGCCTGAAAGACGGCAACTGCGTTATCCGGGACGATATGGACGACCTGTACCTGAAGATACTGGACACCGACGCTATAATAGTCGCCTCTCCCATATTTTTCTATACCGTCAGCGCCCAGCTCATGCTGCTGATAAGCCGCTGCCAGGCGCTCTGGGCAAGGAAATACGTACTGAAAAACATGGATATTCCCCTGAAAAAGGGGGCTTTTATAGCCGTGGGGGCTACCAAAGGCGAAAAACTGTTCGACGGGCCGAAACTGACAATTAAATACTTCTTCCAGGCGATTAACGCCGGGTACACGGAAGAGCTATTAATAAGAGGCGTCGACAAGAGGGGCGAGATTAAAGAACACCCCGATGCCCTAGCCGACGCCTACGTAATTGGTAAAAAACTGGTTACCGGTTAGCCTTCTTTAATATCGCCCTGGATACCGATGGTGATATCTTTAAAGGGCACGACATTACCGCTGGCCAGGATAGCCTGCTTGGCCATGTGAACCAGGCCGGAGCAGCAGGGGACCTCCATGTGCAACACCGTCAGGCTTCTAATTCCGGACTGTTTTAAAATTTCGTTTAACTTTTGCTGGTGGGCTTGAAAATCGTCCAGCTTGGGACAGGCCACCAGCAGCGCCGCATTATCCCCGAGGAAGTCCCGGTGAAAACCGGCATAGGCAAAAGGCACGCAGTCGGCCGCCAGCACCAGGTCCGCTCCCTTTAAAAACGGGGCCGTCGGCGGGACGAGTGTCAGTTGCACCGGCCAGTGACCGAGCCTTGACGGTATGTGCTTTCTTCCCGATGCTTCCGCTGTCGGAGCCGCCGTTTCGGCCTGCCTTTCGAACTGCGTTACGGTGGCGGAAGAACAGCCGCAGGGGAGCGTATCTTCAACTTCTTCCGGCTTTATATGCTGCTCCACCGCATCCTCATCGAACTCCTCAGCCTCACGTTCCTCGATGCTGATAGCCCCCTGCGGGCAGTCCAGGCAGTTGCCGAGGCCGTCGCAGTATTTTTCGCTAATCAGCTTCGCTTTTCCGTCGATAATCTGGAGCGCGCCTTCGGCGCAGGAAATAATACAGTCCCCGCAGCCGTTACACTTATCCTCGTCGATTTTCACTATCTTTCTGACTGTCCTGGTTACCATGTCGCCCCTCCTTAAGATTGTCCCCTAGTCCTTACCCGTTAGTGCTTTCCACCGCTCCTCGCCCAGGCACTGCTTCGCCGAGGGGCACCACTCGATACAGGAAGGCGTCTGCTCTTTATAGACGTACCCGCCGCACTTCTTACACTTTATCCTGAGTTCGTCGGAGAACATCTCAACTTCATTACCGCAGCTCGGGCATTTATACAAGGCCGCCCGCAGGTTCCTGATATCCTGTCCGGGGCATTTGGTGTTCATATCTATCATCTCCTCGAGTTGCGGGCTGGTTCTGCCTATACAAGTATAATACACAATAAGCTGCGTAACCCACTATGACTTAAGTCACAACGGTTTGACTTATCGCCTCTTTTGGTGCTATATAAAAAGAGCAACTTCTTATACCATTATCAATCATCATCCGGAGGACACTTATGAAAATCACCAGGATAGAATGCATACCCGTCTCAATACGCTTTGCCAAGCCTATGAAGATGGGAGGAGGTACCGCCGATTGCGCCGATGCCGTAGTCGTCAAGATACACACCGATGAGGGTATCACCGGCATATCCGAGACTGGCGATACTTCCCCCTGGTACATGGGCGAGAGCCAGGACTCCATCATGCACAATATCAACAACGTCTTCGGACCTCAAATCCTCCTCGGCGAGGACCCCTTCAACATTGAGAAAATCGTGGCGCGGATGGACAAGGCGGCCAAGCTCAACCACCAGTCGAAGGCAGTCATCGATTACGCCCTGCACGACATTATGGGTAAGGCGCTGGGCGTCCCCGTCTATAAACTCCTCGGCGGTCTCTCCAACGAGAAAATAGCGCTGGCCTTCGTGATGTCCTCGGGCACAGCCGAGGAGGTGGGGACAGAAGGGAAAATGCTGGTAAAGGCCGGCTTCAAAGGACTCAAACTGAAAGTCGGCGCC
>JAGLTT010000017.1 GCA_023135135.1 Dehalococcoidales bacterium | reverse complement strand
GGTATACTCTGCGTGAAGGCTAAAGAGAATGAGAATGCCATGAACGCCCTCAACCGCGGCTACTTCGTAGCTATCGGTCTCTCCGTTATCGGTCTGGCCGTTACCGTTTACTACATGCTGGATAACTGGTGGCTCTTCGGGGCCGGCATGATTGGTATCATCGCCAGCATTGTAATTGTTTTCATTACCCAGTACTACACCGAGTCGCGCTACCGACCGGTACAGGATATTGCGGAAGCGTCCAAGACCGGCCCGGCTACCAATATAATTATGGGGATGTCGGTAGGTCTTTCGACCACTTTCGCCACCGCGATCGTTATCGGCGGTGCTCTCCTGTTATCTTTCTGGATGGGCGATATAAGCGGTGTCCACGGTGGCGGTGCCTTCGGTACGGCGGTAGCCACGATGGGAATGCTGATGACCTGCCCTTATGTCCTGTCCATGGATACCTTCGGACCTATCACCGATAACGCCAACGGCATCAATGAAATGGCCGGTGCCGGACCCGAAGTCCGCCGGATAACCGACCGCCTGGATGCCGTCGGCAATACCACCAAGGCCTTGACCAAGGGCTATGCCATGGTCTCTGCCGGACTTGCCGCATTCCTGCTCTTCCAGGCTTATCTGGACAGGGTTTCCTTTATCAAGTTTGGCGAAACAGGTCTTTACAATATCGTTAATATCGCCCGGATTGAGGTCTTCGTCGGGGCGTTGCTCGCCGCCATGATTGTCTTCCTCTTCAGCGCCTGGGCTATCAAGGCTGTCGGCAAGACTGCCTCGACAATTATCGAGGAAGTCCGCCGCCAGTTCCGCGCCGACCCCGAGATTCTAAATCCCAAGGACCCGGAACACCCGCACAAGCCGGACTATGCCAAGGTGGTGGATATCACCACCCGCGCCGGACTCCGGGAAATGATTGCCCCCGGACTGCTTCCCGTAATGGGGCCAATCGTCATCGGGGTAGTCTTCCGCTTTATACCGGGAGGCTATGACGCCGCGATGGTCGTAGCGGCGGTGCTGATGGTCGGTACCATCGTCGGTATCTTGATGGCATCCTACATGAACAACGGCGGCGGCGCCTGGGATAACGCCAAGAAAATGATTGAAGACGGGCAGTTGAAGGATGAAAACGGCGAAGTGCTCGGCAAAAAGTCATTCGCGCATCAGGCGGCAGTCGTCGGCGATACTGTCGGCGACCCGCTCAAGGATACCGCCGGGCCGTCTCTGCACGTACTGGTGAAACTACTCGCCACCGTCACGCTGGTCATGTGCCCACTGTTCATCTAGTTTTAGTAGCCGGCGTTCGGTAATAAAAGAAAAGGGGTATGATTTGAGGTCATGCCCCTTTCTTTTATATATTAGTCATTGCGAGCGTTAGCGTGGCAATCTCTAATTTTAACTAAGCCAATAATTGAGATTGCCACGGCCTTCGGCCTCGCAATGACAATGTACTTATTTCAAAAATGGATTGGCCCGCTTTTCTGTGCTGATAGTCGAGTCCGGGCCGTGGCCGGGATGAACGATGGTCTCGGGGGGAAGAGTGAGCAGCTTGGTGCGGATACCGTTAATCAGCTGGTCATAGTCGCCATCGATCAGGTCGTAACGGCCGATGCCGTAGTTGAAAAGGGTATCCCCGGTAAAGACATGACCTTCGCCGTAAATGCTGATGCCGCAGGGGGTATGCCCCGGCGTGTGGAGAACGGTGAAATGCAGGTCGCTGATATCTATGCTGTCCCCTTCCTGGAGAATACGGTCGGGTTTGGGTGCGGCTTCGTAAGGGGGTTCGTAGATATAACTCGGCGACTGCGGCAGGTATTTGGCGCATTCGGTGTGGACGGCTACCTCGGCGCCGGTAGCTTTCTTGACCTGTGACGCCGCCCCTACATGGTCGGGGTGACGGTGGGTTAAAACAATGAGTTTTACCGTTAATCCCAGCTTCTCGACCGCCCGTAAAATATCTTTAGCGTCCGCACCGGGGTCTATTATCATGCCTTCTTTGGTCGCTTCCGAGCCGACGATGTAGCAGTTGCTGGCAATCGGCCCGACCACGAGTTTCCTGATTATCAAGACGTCCTCCGGATAACTGTTCTGATATATTTCAGTATACCTGAATAGCGTGATTTTTTCATTTTAATGGTGGTTGGTTACCACAATCAGTCACTTGCGCTGTTTCTCCGGTATGCGCTAAACTATTAATGATAGCCCCATCACATATTCAACCAGGCAGGGAGCTGAATTTGGCGGATATACGCCCGTTTTGCGGTGTACACTACGATCCATCGCTGGTGAAAGACCTGGCGAAGGTCCTCTGCCCTCCCTATGACGTCATTACTCCCCAGATGCAGCAGGAACTCTATAAGCGTAGCGACTCCAATTTCGTGCGTATAGAGTTCGGACGGGAACTCCCTTCGGATAAAAACACGGACAACAGGTACACCCGCGCCGCGGCGACTCTGGAGAAATGGCTGGGGAAGGGAGTCCTGACGGTTGATAAAAAGCCGTCTATCTATGTCGCTGACCACCATTTCACGCATCGGGGTAAAAAGTACCGTCGCCGCAGCATTAATTGTCTGGTTAAGCTGGAAGAATGGGACAAGATGATTGTCCGCCCGCACGAGGGCACCCAGTCCCGACCCAAAGGCGACCGTATTAGCCTTTTGTGGGCGCTTAAGGCCGATACGAGCCCTATCATGGGATTATATGATGGCTACGCGAAGCAGATGTCATCGCTGCTGGATAAGCAGACCGCCGGAAAGCCGATATTAAGCGCCGATAACGGTAATGAAGAAAGCTATCGGCTGTGGGCGGTCACAGGTGAGGAAGCAATCAGGCAAATAAGTGACTTCCTGGCTGACCGGCCGCTCTATATCGCCGACGGCCATCACCGCTATGAAAGCGCCCTCACATACCGGCGCGAGAGACGCGCAACATCTTCAACGCTGGCGGAACAAGAGCCGTTCGATTTCGTGATGATGACGCTGGTTGATTTTACCGACCCCGGTCTTGTTATCCTGCCGTCGCACCGACTGGTTAGAGGCCTGTCGCCATCGGCGCTTGACGGATTAATGGCCGGTCTGAAGACGTGCTTCGACGTAGAAGAAATTTCGTTGAACAAAAACGATACGTTGTCGCAGATTAACAAGCTGTTGTCTGGAGATAAGGATGAAGTAAAGCTAATCCTGTACGGTCTGAGCCAGGAGAGGTTTTTATTGCTCAGGTTACGCGATTTCAATATCGTCGGCCCGATGATACCGTACTTCCACTCGGAGCTTTATCAGAGGCTGGATGTTAGCATCGTCGACCATGTGATATTAGAAGAATTACTCGGGTTGACCCATGATAATGTCAGGGCGTTTCTCGACTACACCAATGATGCTATTGAGGCAATAGGCAGCGTCGCGGAAAAAGAATATCAACTGGCTGTTATCGTAAACCCGGTAAAACCCGGGGTTATCAAGGCTATCGCCGATAGCGGTGACCGAATGCCCCGTAAATCGACCTACTTTTATCCTAAAACTCCGGCCGGTCTGGTTTTCTATCGGTTCGGAAAATAGTGTTTCCTTTCTAAGGCAATCTTCACTCCACACGATATTGATAAATACGCGGTACGTTTGACGCCTGACTGGGATTTTATAGTATAATAAAGATAAATCGGGCTGTTTTCAGCTACAGGAGAAGAAGGCGTGCTGGTTGAGGAAGAGTTAGCTAACTTTTTACCCGAGAGAGATACCATCGTGACTGTTGGCGTTTTTGACGGTGTGCATTTAGGCCATATACACCTGATTTCGGAGTTGCTGGAACAGGCTGGCCAGAGAGGTATGCTTTCCGCCATGGTGACGTTCCGTCAGCACCCGGAGGATTTGCTATCTTCCAAGACAAAGTTGCCCTATTTGACCGACATAAACACAAGGATAAAACTTCTCCAGAACGAAGGTGTCGATATTATCGTGCCTTTATCGTTCACGAAAGACCTGGCCCGGCTGGACGCCCGCAAATTTGTCGGTCTATTACAGAACCACCTTAAAATGCGCGGGCTGGTAATCGGCTCGGACTTTGCCCTGGGTAAAGGGAGGGAAGGTGATACGGATACCCTCTGTCAGCTTGGAAATGAACTGGGTTTTAACGTCATCGTGGTGCCCCCGATGGAGATTGCCGGCGAAGTTGTCAGCAGCACCACCATTAGAAAGGCTATGGCCGAGGGCAATATGAAAAAAGTCCGCAAGCTGACCGGACGTTACTTCAGTCTTCATGGTAAGGTGGTTACCGGTGCGGGACGCGGAGAAGGCCTGGGATTCCCTACCGCTAATCTGGATGTGAATTCCGGGCAGGCGCTGCCTCCTGACGGCGTTTATGCCGGCCTGGCGCATATCAACGGTGAAATATATAAAGCGATGACCAATATCGGCAAGGACCCTACATTCGGTGGTACTGAGCGTACCGTCGAGGCTTACCTTCTCGACTATCATGGCGACTTGTACGGATATGAACTCACGGTTGATTTTGTTGCCAAGCTCCGTGACGAGAAGAAGTTTGCCAGCGCGGACGATTTAAAAAAGCAGGTAGCCGAGGATGTCAGGCAGGGTAAAAGCATACTTGAATCTACGGGTGTGAATTAATCAGGAGGGTTCAAGGTGGACTCTATAGATAAACAGGTTTCTCTTTATATGCAGGGCTCCGAATTCGGCGACCCTCAAATTAAAGAAATGATGGCCGGCGAATTACGGCAGAAACTCATCGAGGCCAGAGACGAGGGTCGTCCTCTCCGGATTTATTGCGGCTATGATGTTACCGCCCCCGATATCCACCTGGGACATACCATCACCATGCGTAAATTACGCCAGTTTCAGGATTTTGGACATGATGTCACTTTCCTTATAGGTACTTTTACCACATTGATTGGCGACCCCAGTGACCGAGATGAAGCGCGTTCCGAAGCATTACAGGAACAGGTGAAAAAGAATGCTAAAACTTATGCCGCGCAGGCGTTTAAAATACTTGACCCGCAGAAGACGAAGGTTCGCTACAATTATGATTGGCTGAGCAAGCTGAGTTTCGCTGATGTTATCAGTATGGCTTCCTGTTTTACCGTTCAACAGTTTTTAACTCGCGACCGACTTCGTAATCGGTACGAAAAGAATGACCCTATCTGGTTACGCGAGTTACTTTACCCGCTGGCTCAGGGTTATGACGCTGTTACTCTAAAGGCTGATGTTCAAATCGGAGCTACCGAGCAACTTTTCAATTTGATGGCCGGACGCAGGCTTCAAGAAGCATTTGGACAAAAGCCGCAGGTATGTATCACTTACCCGGTACTGGTGGGGACCGACGGCGTTCAGAGGATGAGCAAGAGTCTGGGGAACTACATCGGCGTGGCGGAGCCGCCCGAACAGATATACGGCAAAGTGATGTCCATTCCTGATGGTGTAATGATGCAGTATTTTGAGCTGCTTACCGATGTCCCTGACGAAGAGCTTAAGGATATTAAAAATCAGCTTGATAACGGCGTAAATCCGATGGATTTAAAAAAGCGCCTGGCGAGAGATATCGTCACCCAGCTTTACAGCCAGAAGGAAGCCGACGAAGCGGGAAAACATTTCAGTAAAGTAGTCCAGAAGAAAGAAGTGCCTGATGAAATACCGACCATCAACGTAACTGAGAGCAATCCTGATATCAGGCGGTTACTGGTCGCCAATAAATTGGCTGGTAGCATGAGCGAGGCCGTACGCCTGATTAATCAGGGAGCAGTAAAGATAAATGGCGAAAAGGTGACCGGTTATAATGTTCAGATTAAGAACGAGAGTATCATACAGGTAGGTAAACGCCTTTTTGTTAAAGCTATAATCACGGATATATAAACACTACAAGGAGACACAAATGGCACAATTACGAGTTCCCGGACCGACTCCCTGCCCGCCGGAAGTCCTGCAGGCGATGGGCTGGCCTATGATTAACCATCGAGGGCCTGAGTTTAAAAAGATGCTCTATGAGGTCACCGAAGAATTGCAGCAGGTCTTCCAGACGAAGAATGACCTTTATATACTCACTGGTTCCGGCACTGGCGGACTGGAAGCCGCCGTAGTTAACGTGCTATCGCCGGGTGATAAAATACTCTCGGTTTCCATCGGCGTTTTCGGGGACCGCTGGGCAAATATTGCCAGGACCTTCGGTGCTGACGTTGTATCACTCAATTTCGAGTGGGGCAAGGCCGCCGACCCCGAAGCGGTTGCTGATGCTATCAAGGAAAACCAGGATATTAAAGCGGTGCTGGTTACCCATAACGAGACCTCTACCGGTGTCACCAATGACCTGGAATCTATCAGCAAGGTGGTCAAAAATGCCGGCAAACTCCTCATCGTCGATGCCATCAGCAGCCTGTCCTCCATTGACCTGCCGGTGGATAAATGGGGCTGTGACGTGGTCGTTACGGGCTCCCAGAAAGGCTGGATGGTCCCACCGGGTCTGGCCATGGCCAGCATTAGCCCCGAGGGATGGAAGGCGTTTGAGAAGGCTAAAATGCCCCGGTTCTACTGGGACTTCGGCAAGGCTAAGAGCTACCTGGAAAAAGGCGAGAATCCCTGGACGCCGGCAGTTTCGGTAGTCTTTGGCCTTTCGGTGGCATTAAAAATGATGCTGAAAGATGGCATCCAGGAGATTTACGCCAGGCAGGCCCGCATCGGTCAGATGACGCGGGATGGAGTAAAAGCGCTGGGGCTTTCTATTTTCGCCGATGAAAAATACGCCTCGAATACGGTTACGGCCGTGGCGATTCCCGAGGGAGTTGATGCCAAAAAGCTGCGACAGCTCATGCAGTCCGAGCACGGCATTGTACTGGCTGGCGGTCAGCAGCATCTTGATGGTAAAATATTCCGTATCGGCCACCTTGGCCTGGTGACTGAGGATGAAATCAGGGAGTTGCTGGCGGCACTTAAGGAAACCCTGCCCAAAGCAGGCTTCGCCGGGGCAAAATAAATAGGATAAACATATGGCGGATAAACGTAAAAAGGTACTGATTGCAGACCAGGTTTCCGAAGAGGGCATAGAAAACCTGCGTAAAGAAGCGCAGGTAGATGTTAAGGTCGGGCTGAAACCGGAGGAAATTATTGCCATTATCGGCGACTACGAAGCCCTGATGGTGCGCAGCCAGACGATGGTCACCGCCGATATTGTCAGGGCGGGGAAGAAGTTACAGGTTATCGCCCGTGCCGGTGTTGGTATCGATAATGTTGATGTCGATGCGGCTACAAGGTACGGCGTGGTCGTGGTGAATGCCCCGACGGGTAACACGGTATCCGCCGCCGAGCATGCTATCGCCCTTTTGCTGGCATCGGCGCGTAACATTCCTCAGGCTAACGAGATGCTCAAGACCGGAGAGTGGCGCCGCAACGACTTCATGGGCACGGAACTGAGAGGCAAGACTCTGGGAATTATCGGCCTGGGCAACGTCGGCTCGGAAGTGGCTAAACGGGCGCAGGGATTTGAGATGAGGCTTCTGGGCAGCGACCCCCTGGTTTCCGAGGAATATGCCCAGAAACTACGGGTGGAACTGGTCGATTTAAAGCAACTATTTAGAGAATCGGACTTCATTACCCTCCACCTGCCGCTGACACCCCAGACTAGAGGTATGATAGGCGCTAAAGAACTGGGCATGCTTAAGCCAACGGTGCGTATTATCAATTGCGCCCGGGGCGGTCTTATTGATGATGCGGCTCTGGTTAAGGCGATAAATATGAAGAAAATCGCCGGAGCGGCTATCGACGTTTTCGAGAAAGAACCCGCTACCGAGAGTATTCTCTTCGGGGTGGATAATATCATCGTTACGCCGCACCTGGGTGCCTCCACGACCGAAGCGCAGGTACTCGCTGCCCGGGATGTCGCCGAGCAGATTGTCGACGTTTTCAGGGGGCAGCCGGCCCGTTCGGCGATTAACGTCCCTTATATACCGTCGGAGACTATGACGGCGCTGGCGCCCTACATGAAGCTGGTATCGACGTTGTGTAAACTGGTCTACAAGCTGGCCGAGGGACAGACGAAGACTATCCGCATCAAATACGAAGGTGATATTGCCAACTACGACACCAATGCCCTCAAGGCGGCCGTCGTCGGCGGCCTGCTCGAAGGCATCAGTGAAGAGCGGGTTAATATCGTTAACTGCAACCTGATAGCTGCCAAGCGGGGCCTGACCGTCATCGAGGAAAAGGAGGCTATCTGTGAAAACTATACCAGTCTCCTTGCCGTGGAAATATCCACTAACAAGGGCGCGTGCACCGTGGCCGGGACCGTCATGCATGATGAATCACACATCGTGCGTGTAAACGAATACTGGCTTGATATAGTGCCCGTTCCCGGTTCTTACTTCCTGTTCAGCGACCATCTTGACCGTCCCGGATTTATCGGGGAAATAGGTAAAATAACCGGTGACGCCGATATCAATATCAGTTCCATGCATCTGGGACGTCTCAAGCCGAGAGGCCGGGCGTTACTCGTGTTAACTATGGACGAACCCCTGCCTGAAAAGCAGCAGCAGCAGATACTGTCCATACATGACGTCTATTCCGTTAAACTGGTAGAGCTATAATCCGATATATAAATAACATCCTCTCTGCTTTATTTTATGTCATGCTGCTAATTGACTTGCCCTATCAGCGGTGTTATCATACCTCAGAGAAAATAATTTATTTTCATTATAGTTAATATAAGGTAGTGCGATGTCACCGCTTAACGAACTTTACGGGCAGGTAGCACTCTGTCAGAAGTGTGAAATAGCCAAATTCCGCACCAAGGTGGTGCCCGGTGAGGGGGCGGAAGATGCGGATATCATGTTTATCGGCGAGGCGCCCGGCTGGCATGAAGACCAGCAGGGGCGTCCTTTCGTGGGACCGGCCGGTCAGTTCCTGGACAGGCTGCTGGCTTCCATTAACCTCAATCGCCAACAGGTATATATAGCCAATGTCATTAAATGCCGCCCCACCAACAACCGCGACCCCCTGCCTACGGAGATGCAGAACTGCCGTCCGTGGCTGGACAGCCAGATTGAGATTATTAAACCCAGGATGATTGTTACCCTGGGGCGTTACTCTATGGCGATGTACTTTCCGGGCAAAAGCATCAGCAAGATTCACGGTACGGCTCAGAAGCGTGACAACATTATCTACTATGCCATGTATCATCCGGCGGCGGCTCTTCACCAGCAGAGTCTCAAGCAGGCCATAGAGACCGATATGCTTAAAATTCCTGAAATACTGGCGGAAGCTACGAGTGTTCGGGAAACCGAGCCGGAGTCGCAGCAGCTGAATATGTTTGAGGTATAATATTATGTCAAGGCCTAAGTTGAAGTTGATACCGCTCGGCGGACTGGGTGAAATCGGCAAGAACATGATGGTGCTGGAATACGACGACGATATCCTCATCATTGACGTCGGCCTTATGTTTCCCGAAGAAGAAATGCTCGGTATCGACCTGGTTATTCCCGACCTCAGTTATGTCGTGGAAAGAAAGGATAAAGTAAGGGGTATCATCATTACCCACGGCCATGAAGACCACATCGGCGCCCTGCCCTATCTGCTCCCCCAGCTGGATAACGCGCCGGTTTATTCGACGATGCTTACCAACGGACTTATCCGCGTCAAGCTGAAAGAAAGAAGGACGCGTGAGGGAGTCAACCTGAAAGTATTGGAACCCGGCAAGGAGATTACCCTCGGGAAATTTAAAGTCGAGTTATTCCCCGTCTGCCATAGTATACCCGATGCTGCCGGTATCATTGTGCGTACGCCGGAGGGAGTCATCATTCACAGCGGCGATTTCAAGATTGACTATACACCGGTCAGCGGTAAGGGTACCGACCTTTCCCGACTGGCCACGCTGGGTGCCCAGGGGGTGTTACTCCTGCTTTCCGACTCTACCTATGCCGAGCTTCCCGGCTATACCCCTTCCGAACAAATAGTAGGCGAATCGCTGGAACATGTTGTCGCCAACGCTCCGGGGAGGGTAATTGTTACTACCTTCTCGTCGCTGATATCCCGCGTGCAACAGGTCATCAATGCCGCCGCCAAGTACCAGCGGCGTGTCTTTGTCGTCGGTCGCAGCATGTCTGATACGGTACGTATAGCTCTGGAACTGGGCTATCTCGATGCCCCGGAAGGCCTGCTGGGCCGTATTGATGAGGTCAAAGGGCTGCCTCCCGATAAGATAGTACTGGTAACCACCGGCAGTCAGGGAGAGCCTACCTCCGCCCTGGTACGCATGGCCAA
>JAGLTT010000169.1 GCA_023135135.1 Dehalococcoidales bacterium | reverse complement strand
ATCGCCGAGAAATACGGAATCAGCCGGGAGGAGCAGGATACATTCGCCCTGGAAAGCAACAACCGCGCCCTGGCGGCCACCCGGGACGGCATCTTCAAGGAAGAGATAGTGCCGGTGGAAATAAAGGTCAAGCGCGAGATGAAGATGTTCGATATCGACGAACACCCGAGGGAGACCTCGGTGGAGCTTCTGGGCAAGCTGCCGACGGTATTCAAAGCCGACGGCGGCGTCACTGCCGGAAACGCTTCGGCCATAACCGATGCCGGAGCCGCCCTGGTGATAATGTCGGCGGAGAAAGCCAAGGAACTCGGCCTGAAGCCGATGGCGACCATCCGCACCTATGCCACCGGCGGCGTCGACCCGGCTTTCATGGGACTGGGCGTGGTGCCGGCCACCAAGAAAGCTCTCAAGCTGGCCGGACTTACCCTGAAAGATATCGACTACATCGAGCTTAACGAAGCCTTTGCCTCACAGTCGATAGGCTGCATCAAAGAACTGGATTTCGATATGAGCAAGACGAACCTGCACGGCGGGGGAATATCGCTGGGGCACCCCATCGGCTGCACCGGCGCCAGGATTCTGGTGACGCTTGCCTACGAGATGGAGCGGCGTAACCTTCAACTCGGCCTGGCGACACTGTGCATCGGTGGCGGACAGGGAATGGCGACTATTATCGAGAGAAAGTAAAACTAGCCCCGCTTTTCGTATTCGGGGCACCAGGTGGCGTTGGGGCGTGCTGAATTACGGCAGGCCCCGCGCCAGTTCCACTTGCAGCTATCGCAGAGGATAACCTTCATCCCCAGCCACTTTTTCACACCGAGGACAATTCTGTCTTTCCAGCCGGGACCCGTCTTCGATTTCATCTTTTGTTTCTTCCGTATCCGGTTCTTAGTGTAGCAAACATGATGATATCAGGCAATAATTGTGCTACAATACGTTAGAGCTTGACACTAGGGGTATACAGTCATGGCGAAATTACCGGGCAAGAAAAAAGGGGCCGACCGCAAGAAAGAAATTAAAGAGAAACAGACACAGGAAGAACCGCTCCACATCGAGACGATTACCTGGGGCGATTTGACATGGGTAAACGTGCGGCCCCCGTCCGAGCGGGAGATAGAATACCTGGAAGAAAATTACCATTTCCACCCCCTGGACCTGGATGACTGCCTCAGCCGCAAGCAGATTCCCAAGGTGGACGAATATCCGGAGTACCTGTTCGTCATCTTCCACCTGCCGGTTTTCGATAAAGAAACGCGGGTTACCGCCAAGCGGCAGTGGTCGGCGTTTGTCGGGGAGAAATTCCTCATCACGCTCCATACCGGAGAACTGAGAACTCTAACGGCCCTTTTCCGCGACTGCCAGGCTAATGAGGATGCCCGCGAGGAGTACTTCAGCAACGGCTCCGGTTACCTGCTGTACAGGATACTCGACCGCTCTATCGACTCCTATTTCCCCGTCCTGGATAAAATCCTCAGCCTGATGGAAGACATGGAGGACAATGTCTTCGACGAGGACATCGAGACGGCCAAAGAGCTGAGCGTATTGCGGCGGGATATCATCGCCCAGAGACGCGTGATGTTCCCGACACGCACGCTCTTCATGTCGCTGGAAAGAAGGCTGAAAAGATTTACCACGGTGGACCTGACCGTATATTTCGGCGACCTCATGGACCACATGACCAAGATTTGCGAGACCCTGGATGAACTAAAAGAGGTTATAGAAGTATTTAAAGATACGGACTATATGCTGGCTACCTACCGTATCAACCGGGTCACGCGCCTGATAACCATCTTTTCCACAATCGTCCTGCCGTTCTTAATAGTATCCAGCCTTTACGGGATGAATGTCACATTGCCCGGCGGAGTGGAAAGGGGAAGTATGCAATCATTCCTTATACTGCTGCTTGTGATGCTGATTATTGCCGGCAGCATGCTCTTCTTCTTCCGCCGCCGCCGCTGGATATAGGAAATGAAGATTTCATATCGCCTGGTGATAATCATCGCCGTTTTTATCACCTGTCTTATCACCGCCAACGTTACTGCCGTTAAAGTAACCAGCCTCGGCCCGTTTACCCTGCCGGCGGCCATTTTCGTTTTTCCCCTGAGCTATATCTTCGGCGATGTCCTTACCGAGGTCTACGGCTACCGCGTGGCGAGGAGAGTTATCTGGCTCGGCTTCATCTGCAACCTGGTTTTCGTTTTCTTCGCCTGGGTGGGGCAAATACTTCCTTCGGCTTCCTTCTGGGAGGGGCAGGGGTCTTACGAGAGTATATTAGGCTACACACCCAGACTGCTGGCGGCTTCATTCCTCGGTTACCTGGCCGGGGAGTTCGTCAATT
This sequence comes from Dehalococcoidales bacterium, assembly GCA_023135135.1. Lineage (GTDB taxonomy): Bacteria > Chloroflexota > Dehalococcoidia > Dehalococcoidales > RBG-16-60-22 > JAFGPF01. The sequence goes on along the minus strand of JAGLTT010000169.1, from coordinate 164 downwards.
CCGCCATCCTGGCCAGGATGAAAATACTGACCAGAGGCCGCTGGCTGTGGAGTCGGACCATCGGCTCAACGATAATCGGGCAGGGGCTGGACACCTCCATATTCATTACCCTGGCCTTCATCGGAACCGGCGCCTCCGTGCCGACAATGATACTGCACCACTGG
>JAGLTT010000168.1 GCA_023135135.1 Dehalococcoidales bacterium | reverse complement strand
TACATTTCCGTCATATTTGTCAGGGGTGAAATCATCTTGAAGCCGTCCAGGGCCCCGAAGATACGCGGCAGGAAAGTGCTGATGAAGAAATAGGTCGGGTCGTCGATGAGGGCGTCGTATTCATCCGCTGTCATATACTCGCCCTCGATGCACTGGTAGGTGTGTTCCTTGGCAACGCCGTGGCCGGGCCAGGCGTACAGCTTGTAGTCGAGAATGTCAAACGACCTTCCCGGAGGCGCCACGACAACGCCGCCGTGCGCGTCAGGTTCAAGCTCCAGTACGTATTTTTTGCCGGAACTTACGAGCTTTTCGTAGTCGTACATGACATCATAGGGCGTAAATCCGCCATAGTAAGCGGGGAAAAATCCGGTCATGGGAAAGACCGGCACCCTGTCGGGCTTCTTCATGTTAATGGCGTCTAGAAACCGCGTAACCCTTTCCTTATATGCCTTTTCGGCCTCGGGACTGGCAAATTCCACGCCTGGCGGCGACATCCACTTGCCAATCAGGTCGTTAAGCTTTTCATCTGCTGTCATCTCTTCCCATTCCTTTCTGTTTTATTTCCTCAGGCACGATATCCGATGAGGATTATTATTTAACGCCTGCCCATTTCTTGGCGAGTGATACGCCGACTACGGCATCTTTGCCGTAGGCATCGGCGCCTGTATAAGTTAATACCTCGTCCGTAATCTGGCCACCGCCAATCATAATCTTGGTATTATCTCTGAGTCCGGCGGCTTTAATGGCTTCAACAGTCTGTTTCATGGCGTCATAGGCCAGCGTCAGGAATCCGCTCAAGCCCACGATAGGGGCGCTGGTTTCCTTGATTGTATCGACAAATTTCTGGATCGGGACATCAACGCCGAGGTCAACAACATCGAAGCCGCTAACATCAAGCATGAAGACGACAATGTCTTTACCGATATCATGGATATCACCGGCGACCGTGCCGATGATGACCTTACCCCCTGTCTTGGCTACCCCTTCCCCGGTCAGCTTCGGCTTGACCAGCTCATTGATTTTCTTCAGTATTTCGCCGGAATATACCAGGTCGGGGATAAAATATTCGCTTTTAGAGAAACGACTACCCACGATTTCCATGGCGCGGCCGGCATCTTCGAGGATACCCAAAGGGTCGGCGCCTGCTTTCAGCTTCTCCTCGACGATAGCCAGCACCTCGTCTTCTTTCAGGTCAGCCAGTGTTTTACATAAATCCTTTGCCATGCTAATTGACCTCCTTAACCTATATTGGGCTTTTTACCCTCCAGCGTTAGTGCCTCCACCTTATATGGCGCAACCTGTAATATGTTTACCCACATATATTAACGATTTGCAGGGAAAAATTCAAGGTACTAAATACACAAAAACGCGTAATACGCACATAACAGTCAAATTGAAAGGCATTCGTACATTAACTCCTCTGCAATTTATCATAGCAGCAGGTAGATTGCAATACAAGGTTATCTATGATATTATAGATAACACTCTGCTATACGGCCAGAGTAGAGATGTCTTTTCACGAGTGCAGGAGGTGCACTCGATACCACGCTGTAAAGGTAGGTAGAAATGGCGCCGTCAAAGTTAGACCTGCATAGTCTCATCGTTTTTTACTATGTTGCCAGCGAAGAAAGCATAACTGCCGCCGCCGACAGGTTATGCCTTACGCAACCCACTGTCACTTACCATATCAGGTCGCTGGAGAGGAACGTCGGGCTTAAGCTTATTGATATAAAAAGGCAGAAGATATTCCTGACCCAGGCCGGCGCCGGACTCTTTCAATACGTTAAGGAAATATACCATCAAATGACCAGCGCCGAAAAGTACCTGGAGAACCTTAAAGAGGACAGTCTGCGTGTTGGCATAGCCACAACTTTTAGCACCTGTGTCGCTTCGGCAGCGTCGGCTTTTGAGAAACTCTATCCCAATGTAAGGCTGGTTATAAGGAGTTCTTCTTCATTCGAGGTTGTTGACGAAGTTCTTTCTTCACAGGTGGACCTCGGGATTGTCGTCAGTATGGACTATGCCAATCCTAAATTAAAATCGATTACTCTCTCGGACCGGCAGAAACTGGTACTCGTCGCTTCACCGTCCAGTTCCATTGCTCAAAGGGAGCGGCTGGAGTATGTGAACCTCTGCGGTTACCCCCTGATTTTAGGCCCCGAGACTTCAGCTACGCGTCAAATTATTCTTAAAAAGATAAGGGTCGGCGGCTGTGCCACGCCCTCTCCCATAATAGTTGAGGTAAACAGCTCCGAATGGGGTATTAATCTCGTCGAAAATGGTGAGGGTGTTGGCCTGCAGCACATCATGGGTGTGGAGAGAGCTATCGCCGATGGGCGGCTGAAGGTACTGCCCCTGTCCGGTGATATATTGGTGGGGGTGGATGCCGTACTTCGCGCCGATGCCCCCGAACATCCCATGGCGGAGAGGTTTATCTCCCTGGTCAGGGAAGCGTGTCAGGCCAGCCATAAGAAATCGCCGGTCCGTGCCGCCGCAAAGAAGTGAGGGCGTGGCGGT
>JAGLTT010000167.1 GCA_023135135.1 Dehalococcoidales bacterium | reverse complement strand
GGCCTGCTCCATCTCCGCCTGCCACTTCAGTATCGCTTCATCCCGCCACTCCCGGAATTTTCTTTCGAACTTCAACCGGGTGATGTAGTTAATCAGGATGATAATCAGGATAGCGACGATTACGACTACGGCGATTATGGCGGCGATTTCCATAACGGGCCTCCTCAATTAGCCCTGTGGGGCGTTTAAGAGGGGCGCCAGCCCCTCTTTTTCTATGTTCCCCCTCTCCTGATAACCTCGCCAGGAGAGGGGGATAAAGGGGGTGAGGTTAATTAAAACCCCCGATTGAAATTTTTCTACGCGATTGTCAGGCTGCTTTTTACTGACTGCTCCCGGGCTTGACCAGTGGGATGCCCTCGGCGCAGAGCGGGCACTTTTCGGGCGGGTAGGTGACGACTTCCGTGCGATGGCAGGAAAAGAAGGGGATGCTAAAATCTATCTTCTCCGTGGAGCGGTCGACCAGCACGCCGATGCCCACGATATTGCCCTTGAGGTCGTTTACGGCGTCTATGGTGTCGCGAATCGAACCTCCCCGGGTGAAGACGTCGTCGACGATGAGGACTCGCTCTCCGGGGTCGATTTTAAAGCCGCGTCGAAAGACCCTGCCCCCGGATTCCTCCTTTTCGGCGAAGATACCGCGGACTCCCAGTTGCCGGGCGACCTCGTACGCCAGGATAATACCTCCGGTCGTCGGGCCGGCGACCACCTGGATGTCACGCTCGCGGAAGTGGTCGGAAATCATGCGGCAGAGCTGCTCCGTGTATTCGGGGAATTGCAGGACCTGGAATTTCTCCCAGTAGACCGGCGAGTGCAGGCCGGAAGCCAGCCGGAAATGCCCCTTTAGTACCGCTCCCGATTTCTCGAACATTTGCTCGATGCTGTCTGTCATGCTTGCACTCCGGACCGTGTCATGCTAGTTCTGGGCACTGGCAATCTGGTTGCCGAGGGGATATTCGGGCACCACCCCCCACAAATTCGGCGGCCAGGTGGACAGCCAGGCTTTACCGTGAATCTCCGGGCGGTCCACGTACCAGCCGTTATGCGAGTCGTTGCTGTGGTTGCGATTGTCACCGAGGACGAAGTATTGAGCCTCAGGGACTTTCTTCTCAGGCATGGTGTAGCCGGGAGGACTTATAATATACGGCTCGTCCAGCGCCACGTCGTTAACGTAAACAGACCCGTTCCTGACCTCTACCGTATCGCCGGGCAGGCCGATAATGCGCTTGATAAAATCTTCATCGCTCCCTTTGGGCGCATTGAAGATTATAACGTCGCCTCTCTCCGGTTCTCCCACCCAATCCCAGTAGGCGGCTTTGTTGACCACCACCCGCTGGCCTTCGTGAAAGTTGGGCTCCATGCTGGTCATGAATACTTCGTAGGTCTGGATGGTTCCCCGCGCTACGAAGAATATCACCAGAGCCAGCGCGATAGTTATCAGAATTTCACGTAAGAATGTTTTCATCGGGATTTTTCCTCGGCTTCTGCACAATTATACCTCATTTTACTTCATTCTGCCAGTACGGGATTCGATTACCGGTAGCCCTCTTGCCAAAACTCGTCACAGGTATTAGGATAAATAGAGACCGTTCCGGTCGCGACTCATTATCTAAAAATTATGCAGAAACTCTCGACTCTGAAAAACTCACGAAGGATAACCGGCGCCTTACTTATCCTGTTCGCGGTGCTGGTCGTCTGCATCGTTTTTGTCGGACTCGATAATGCTACCGGTATCATCCTGGGCTGGATGGCGACTGCATCCCTGATAACGGTAGTGGCGCGTAAATGGCGCAAAATCAGGTATTTTTTAATACTGCTGGCTGCCACTTTTGTGGGCGCCATTTTTCTGGCGTTTATTTACGTGGAGGTAGCCCTGCCTCTGGCCGAATGGCTCGGCGGTATCAATGCTTCGCAGAGCATGGCCTGGCGCGTTTTCCATGTCGTAGTCTCCGATATTATCCTGCTGTTCACTCCCGTAGGTATCGTCATCGGTATCGTGGGGACTATCTGGCTGAGTATTTTACGCCTGGTAACGCTGCGACATCGCGCCCGCACCGATACCACTTGACGTGTGTGGTGTTTTTGTTTTATGTTATACCCAGAAATTCGAGGTATCTTCCTCTGGCGGGAACACTAACGTATGGAAACACTTACGATAGCGCTACTGTCCATAGCTGCCTTCGGGCTGGGGGCTATTCCCTTTTCTCTGATTGTCGGTCGCCTGTTTCTGGGTAAGGACCCCAGGGACTATGGCGACGGTAATCCCGGCGCGGTCAATGTCTTCCGGGCGGGCGGTCAGAAAGCGGGCTACCTGGCCGTGTTCCTGGATGTCGCCAAGGGCGTACCTTTTGTCTTCCTGGCGCATTCGTTATTCGGTCTGTCTCATGTAGCGGTCGTCGCCGTGGGCATGTGCGCCATACTCGGTCATGCCTTCTCGCCTTTTCTTCACTGGCGCGGGGGTAAAGCGGTGGCCGTCACCTTCGGCGTGCTTGTGGCGCTGCCCCAGCACGAGTTGTTGCTGG
>JAGLTT010000166.1 GCA_023135135.1 Dehalococcoidales bacterium | reverse complement strand
TCAGGCTCTGGCTGAGGTTCCGGTTTAAATTCAAATTCCGGTTCCGGTTCCGGGGATACCGACCGCCAGGCAGAACTCCTCTCTTCCTGTATCTCCCTGTATGTCTTGTCTATCTTCTTATAAGCCCCGGACAAAAGGGGATAACCGCACCACTGGCAAGCCCAGTCTTCGGTGCGCATAGTCTTTCGGCCACAATTAGGACACGCTGGCATATTAATCCTCACCCATAGATTACACGTGATAGCGGTGGCTTGTCAACTGGGAAAATAGTACTGGAAACAAAGTCATTCGCAGTGAAATTTGTCCGGAATATATTGATTATCAGTAATATAGTTAACATTCCAGTATTAACTTTTCTTATTATCTCTTGACAATATACCTGAAAAGATTTATAATGTAACTAAGGTAATTATGGAGAAAATGCATGGCAGGTAAAAATTACTACGACCTGCTGGGCGTCAAGAAGGGCGCCAGCGATAAAGAAATAAAGCAGGCTTACCGCCGAATGGCGCGCAAGTATCACCCCGATGTAAACGCGGGGGATAAGTCCGCCGAGGCCAGGTTCAAGGAGATAAACGCCGCCTATGAATTACTTTCGGACAAAGATAACCGGAAGAAGTACGATAAATACGGCGATAAGTGGCAGTATGCCGACCAGTTCGAACAGGCCGCGCGGCAGCAGTCGCAGTACCGGCAATATTCACCGGGCGGCGGCGCCACCTACCACTTCGGCGGGGATATCGGCGGTCTGGACAGCGTCTTTGAAGAACTTTTCGGGGGCGCCCGAACCCGCGGTTTTTCCCGACGCTCTCAGCCGAGGCGCGGACAGGACCTGGAATCGCCAATTGAAGTAACGCTGGAAGAAGCCTACAGCGGCACCAGTCGCACTATCAGCCTCCAGATGGAAACTCCGTGCTCGGCATGCAAGGGCAGCGGGATGATTCAAAACCTGCCCTGCTCGGTATGTCGAGGCTCCGGCGTCGCGCCTGATATTAAACGACTCGAAGTAAAGATTCCGGCAGGAGTGGCCACCGGCTCGCGGGTACGCATTGCCGGCAAGGGACAGCCAAGCTACGGGAGCGGTTCCAGCGGCGACCTTTATCTAAAAATCACGGTAAAATCACACCCGAAATTCGAACGCCATGGCGACAACCTGCATGTTAACGTCCCGGTACCCCTGGCCACAGCCGTCCTGGGCGGTGAAGTGCAGGTACCGACACCCAGGGGCAAACTGGCATTAAAAATACCACCGGAGACCCAGAACGGACGCGCTTTTCGCCTCGCCGGACAGGGTATGCCCCACCTCGGTAAGTCCGCGCGGGGCGACCTCATGGCCAGGGTCAGCGTGGTCCTGCCCACCAAACTATCTGACAAAGAAAAGGAGCTATTCAGGCAACTGAGCGAGATAAGACCGGCCTGATGATGAGTTGAGGTGACTATGAACAGAGGCGAATACGATACCGAGCCCCGCTACGTGATAAGCATAGCGGCCAGAATGCTGGATGTGCAGACCCACACCCTGCGCTACTACGAGAGGGTCGGCGTCATCGAGCCGCGCCGCTCCCGGGGAAACGTACGTCTGTACTCGGACAGGGATATAGCCATCCTCCAGAGAGTCAAGGCCCTGGTGGACGACATGGGCATCAACCTGCCGGGGGTGGAGGTGATTCTGCGCATGATGGAGCGCGTGGGAGAGCTTCAGAACGAACTGGAACAGGCTCATCAGGAGATAGAAGAATTGCGGGGAGGTAAGTAGCAATGAGGCAGGAAAGATTCACGGAACAGGCACAGGAAGCTCTACAGGCATCCCAGCAAATAGCCATGCAGTACAAGCACAGCCAGTGGGATGTGGAACATATTCTGCTGTCCCTGCTCATTCAGCAGCAGGGACTGGTCGGCGAAATACTGAAGGAACTTAAGGTTAATGTAGAGACAATCAGAAATAAGGTTGAAGAAGCCCTAGAAAAGACGCCCAAGGCGGCCTACCAGACGGCGCAGATTTACGCCACGCCGCGTATCGCCCAGCTTATGCAAAAGGCCGACGAAGAAGCCCAGAGGCTCAAGGACGATTTCATCAGCACCGAGCACCTGCTCATAGCGATGGTCGCTGAAACCAAGGGCGAGGCGGCTGACATTCTTCACAACGGGGGCATCACCCAGGAGAAGGTATACGAGGCTCTCCAGAAAGTACGCGGCGGACACCGCGTCGATGACACCCGCGCCGAAAGTAAATACCGCTCTCTCCAGAAGTACGGCCGCGACCTGACCGAGATGGCCCGCGAGGACAGGCTCGACCCGGTAATCGGCCGCGACAATGAAATCAAGCGGGTGATGCAGATATTAACACGGCGTACCAAGAACAACCCGGTAATCGTCGGTGACGCGGGCGTCGGCAAGACGGCCATCGCCGAAGGGCTGGCACAGAAGATAGCCGCCGATGACGTCCCCGACTCCCTCAAAGGGCGTAAAGTCATCGCCCTGGATATGGGAGCACTGGTCGCGGGGAGCAAGTTCCGCGGCGAGT
>JAGLTT010000165.1 GCA_023135135.1 Dehalococcoidales bacterium | reverse complement strand
CTGGGCAATCGCGGCAAGCTCACCGAAAAAGATATCGATGAGGCCATGCGGCAGGTACGGCTGGCCCTGCTGGAGGCGGACGTCAATTTCAAGGTGGTCAAGGACTTTACCACCCGGGTCAAGGAGCGCTCCATCGGCAAGGAGGTCATGGAGAGTATTACCCCCGGCCAGCAGATAATCAAAATCGTCAACGAGGAGCTTATTACCACCCTCGGCGATGGGGAGGCCAGCCGGCTGATTGCGGCCTCCCAGCCCCCCTCCGTTATCATGATGGTGGGGTTGCAGGGCAGCGGTAAGACGACCACCGCCGCCAAGCTGGCGCTCCACCTGAAACATTCCGGCCAGAAACCGCTCCTGGTAGCCGCGGATAACCGCCGTCCCGCCGCCATCGAGCAGCTCGTAACTCTGGGCGAGCAACTCGACGTGCCGGTATACAGCGAAGACCCCAAGATAGCCAGTAAAGAAATCTGCGCTCACGCCATGTCCCAGGCCAAGAAGCTGGCGGCCACCTGTGTAATCGTCGATACGGCGGGGCGACTGCACATCGACGACGAAATGATGAAGGAGCTGGAACAGGTCAAAAAGGTATTGAAACCCGATGAAGTGTTACTCGTCGTGGACGCCATGACCGGGCAGGACGCAGTGAGGGTGGCGGAGGAGTTTCACAAGCGAGTGGACGTGACAGGGCTTATCCTGACCAAGATGGACGGCGACGCGCGGGGCGGGGCGGCTTTATCTATCCGGTGGGTGAGCGGGGTGCCTATAAAATTCATCGGCATCGGGGAAAAGACGGACGCCTTCGAGCAATACTATCCCGACCGTCTGGCGTCCCGGATACTGGGCATGGGCGATGTCCTGACATTCATCGAGAAGGCGGAAAAGACCCTCGACGAAAAGAAGGCACAGGAGCTGCAGAGAAAGGTAAAGACGGCCAGTTTCAACCTGGAGGACTTCCTGGAGCAGCTGAAAGCTATCAAGAGCATGGGGCCGATAGCCCAGCTGGCCGATATGCTGCCGGGGATGTCCAAGATAGCCAGTAAGCTTCCCGACGGCGCCCAGGAGGCGCAGATGAAGAAGGTCGAGGCTATCGTACTTTCGATGACTCCTCAGGAGAGGCAGAATCCCGGAATTATCGGGGGGAGTCGGCGGCGGCGTATCGCCAACGGCAGCGGCACCAGGACCAGTGATGTCAACCAGCTTCTCGGTCAGTTCCAGCAGATGCAGAAGTTCATGAAGATGGGCGCCAGCGGCAAGCTGCCGAAGAATATCATGGGGATGTTTAAATAATCTGAGTTATCTGTTCACATCCTAACCACCCTCGCACCGTCCACTGCTTTTACCGTAGTCTTACTACGCTATATTTCCAGTGTCAGCCCGGCGCCGCAGGCCGCGTACTGCTGCGGAAACATGGCCTTGATTTCAGACTTGTACTGTGTGCAGTGACATGGGCATATAAGCGAAAGGCTGTTCAGCAGGTCGAAGTTGCGGAAGCCGTGAAGCCCGCCGATTATGCCGTACACCTTACCGTAGCGTGAGGCGACGTCCATAATTTCCCCAACCCCCGGATGTGAGCAGCCGGTAACCACGACAATACCCCTATCGGTCTCAATTACAAGTGATTGCTCGATTCCCTTCAATTCACCGGTGGATATAACGTCCTCCGATATGTAAGTGGGTAGGCTAACCGGAATTACCTCTCTTCCTGCTATACGACCTGAAATTGAAGCCGGTAAATATAGCTTGGCGTGCCTGTTCAATTCGAGGACATCTGAAAGACCGCCGGTGTGGTCGCTATGCGCATGAGATATAACGATTATCCCTATTTTCCCCGGGTCGATACCGAGTTGTTCCATGTTATCGAGCAAAGAAGCGCCGTCATTACCCGTGTCAAAGAGAATAAGCGGCGCATTTCGAACCTCTATCAGGGCGGAAAATCCCCAGCCTGTCTTTAGTCCGGCCTTAGCCGAATCATTATCGTAAATAATGATGATTCTCATCTTTTTAAGGGGGGGCACAGGGGGTGTTCAGATGAAATCTACTCTAAATAGTCCTTCAGCTTGCGGCTGCGGGAGGGATGGCGTAATTTTCTCAGGGCTTTAGCCTCAATCTGGCGGATTCTTTCCCTCGTTACGTTGAATTCCACACCTACTTCTTCCAGCGTGCGGCTGCGCCCGTCTTCCAGTCCGAACCTCAGCTGGAGGACGCGCTGTTCGCGGGGGGTCAGCGTACCCAGAACGTCCTCGATTTGCTCCTTGAGAAGCTGCTTGGAGGCGATATCCACCGGCGGCAGGGCATTCCTGTCCTCGATGGAGTTGCCCAGCGGGCTGTCTTCTTCTTCGCCGATGGGCGATTCCAGAGATATGGGCAGCTGCGATACCTTGACGATTTCCCTGACCTTCTCCGAGGATACTTCCATCTCCTTGGCAATCTCCCGCGAGGTGGGTTCACGGCCGTACTCCTGGGCGAGGCGGCGGCTGATTCTGAGCAGTCGATTGATGGTCTCCACCATGTGCACCGGGATGCGGAT
>JAGLTT010000164.1 GCA_023135135.1 Dehalococcoidales bacterium | reverse complement strand
ACGGCGATGTCGGTCCGGCGCTGAAGAACGTGAGTTTCGAGGCAAAGCCGGGCCAGCTGGTGGCCTTACTGGGCCGCTCGGGGAGCGGCAAGAGCACCATAGCCAACCTCCTCGCCAGGTTTTATGACGTCACCGAGGGAAGAATCCTCGTGGACGGTGTTGATATCCGTGATGCCACCCTGCCGTCGCTACGTAAGAATGTCGTCGCCGCGCAGCAGGACGTGTTTTTGTTCTCGGCAACCATCCGCGAGAATATCGCTTACGGCGCCGTAGATGCCGGTATGGACCGGATAATAGACGTAGCCAAAGCCGCTTACCTCCATGACTTTATACAGGGGCTGCCCGATGGCTACGATACCTGGGTGGGTGAGCGCGGCGATACCCTTTCCGGCGGGGAGAAACAGCGATTGTCCATAGCCCGCACCCTGCTCGTGAATCCCGGTATCCTGATACTGGACGACTCCACCGCCAGCGTGGATTCGGAAACGGAGAAACTTATTCGCCAGGCCCTGGACAAACTTATTAAGGGAAGGACCACCTTCATTATCACTCACCGCATACCCATTATCCAGAACGCCGATATTATCCTCATGTTACAGGACGGCGAAGTGGTGGAGCAGGGCACACATAATGAACTGATTGCCAGAAACGGCATTTATAAAGAAGTTTATGAAGAACAGCTCCTGGTACATCAGGAATCTCAGGAAGGACCGGTAGAGGAGTAGTATGTTTCACGGCGGAGGTATGGGCGGTCCTCATCACCATCCCGGGGGTGGCGGCCACTTCGACTCTGATGAGGTACTGGGCAAGGTATACGACAGCCGGGTAATCGCGCGGTTGCCGAAGTATCTGAAGCCCGTCATGGGTAAGGTAGGTATCGGCGCTGGTGGTATGCTAATCCGCACCCTGGCCACCCTGGCTTTACCGTTTCTCGTCGGTGTGGCCACGGACTATATCGTGCAGGGAAACCTCGAGGGACTTAATACTACTGTTATCTTTCTGGCCGTGGTTGCCGTGGCGATGTGGGGCGGTCAGTATCTGGAAAGCCTCTATCTGGCTTTTGCCGGACAGTCGATTATCTACCGCATGCGTACCGAGATGTTCGAGCACCTCCACCGGCTGTCTTTGAGTTTCTTCGATACCAACAAGGTCGGCAAGCTCATGTCCCGTGTGCAGAATGACGTGCAGCAGGTACAGGAGCTCGTTACCCAGGGCATGCTGGCCATGATTACCAGCGTCCTGACACTGATAGGTATAGCCGCTATTATGATTGCCACCAATACGCGGCTGGCTTTAATCACGCTTGTGGTAGTTCCCGTAATGGCCATACTGATATTCGTGTGGCAGAAGTACGCCCGGCGGGCTTTTATCAGGGTGCGGCAGGCTATCGCCACGGTCAATTCTCAGCTCCAGGAAGATGTGTCCGGCGTACGGGTCGTCCAGAGCCTTTCGCGTGAGGAGGAGAATCTCGGTCAGTTTAACGAGGTCAACCGGGCGCACCTCGATGCCAATGTCAGCGCCGTTAAGCTGGAAGCGCTCATGATGCCCATGGTGCAAATCCTCACCGGCGTCTCCTTTGCCATCGTCATTATCGTAGGCGGCTTTCAGGTGCTGGACGGCGTCATGACTGTCGGTGTTCTCGTAGCCTTCCTGCTCTATGTCCAGCGTTTCTTCGAGCCTGTTCTGGAACTGTCCATGCAGTATACGGAGCTCCAGCGGGCTATGGCCTCCGGCGCACGTATCTTCGAGTTGCTCGATGTCGAACCCGAGATTCAGGACAAACCCGATGCCGTCGAACTGCCGCCGGTCAAGGGAGAGATTATTTTCAAGGACGTTAACTTCGGTTATGAGCCTGATAATGATGTCCTCCACGATATTAACCTGAGCATCAAGCCGGGGGAAACGGTAGCCCTCGTGGGACAGACGGGGTCGGGCAAGAGCAGCCTGGTCAGTCTTACCGCCCGTTTTTACGAAGTGGAAAAGGGCCGGGTGACCGTGGACGGTTACGATATCCAATCCGTTACCCAGCAGTCTTTAAGGGAGCAGATTGGCATCGTGCCTCAGGACCCGATTCTCTTTTCCGGCACCATCGAAGAAAATATTAAATACGGGAAACTGGATGCCAGCCGTGATGAGGTTATCGAGGTAGCCAAAACAGTCGGTGCCAATAATTTCATCAGTCGACTGGAAAAAGGCTACGATACGCAGGTGGGGCAGAGGGGTGTCAGTCTCAGCGCCGGGCAGCGCCAGCTCATATGCCTGGCGAGGGCCATACTGGCCGACCCGCGTATCCTGATACTCGACGAAGCCACCTCCAACGTGGATACGAACACCGAGCGAATTATGCAGAGGGCGTTGCGCAAGCTGACCGGAGGACGCACATGCCTTACCATCGCTCACCGTCTTTCCACGGTAACCGGTGCCGACCGTATTATCGTGCTTGAGCAGGGGCGGATTGTCGAAGAAGGTTCTCATAAAGAGCTACTGGCGAAACAGGGCATCTACTACAAGATGTTCCAGACCCTGAGCTCACCGGGGTTGGCAGCTTAATTCCCCGCCAC
>JAGLTT010000163.1 GCA_023135135.1 Dehalococcoidales bacterium | reverse complement strand
TCGGCAATCTCAGAGGTAGGCGTGCCCGGCCCGAAGATAGCCTTGATGCCCATTTTCTCCAGGGCGGGGATATCGTCCTCGGGGATAATGCCGCCGGCCACCACGATAACTTTTGCCATGTCATTTTGCGCCAGCCCCTCCATGACCTCCGAGAATAGCTCCAGATGGGCGCCGGAGAGACAGCTCAGCCCGACGACATCCACGTCTTCCTGAAGGGCCGTCCGGATAATCATCTCCGGGGTCTGGCGGATACCGGTATAGATAACCTCCATGCCGGCATCGCGCAGGGCACGCGCCACCACCTTAGCCCCGCGGTCATGGCCGTCAAGACCCGGCTTGGCTACCAGCACCCGTATTTTTTTCCGGCTCATGTACTATTACTCTCCCTCTTGCCGCGGCTGGACAAGCTCGACGAGTACCCCGTTGACCGACTTGGGGTGGAGAAAAGCGATTTTCCCCGCCACCCCTTCTCTCCCCTCTTTATCAATAAGCTGGACACCCTTCGCCTCCATATCCTTTAAATCGGCATCGATGTCATCCACCTCCAGGGCGATATGATGAAGGCCTTCGCCGCGCTTTTCCAGGAACCTGGCCACGGCGCTATCGGGGCCCATCGGCTCAAGGAGGTCAATCTCTACCCCTTCGCCCAACCTGAAAACAGCCTCGGTTACCCTCTGGCAGGGCGCTTCCTCAATATGCGCCTTGAGCCCCAGCAGACGCTCGAAGAGAGCCGTACTTTCTTTCAGATTATTAACGGCAATCCCGATATGGTGGACTTTCTTTATCATTACTTCACCTAAAATATCTCTAAAAAATAAGAGACTCCCTCTGCACGCCGAACACCTCGCGGAGGGAACCGCAGATTTCTCCCACGGTGGCGTAGGCTTCTACGCACCGGATGAAAGCGGGCATGGTATTCTCAGAGCTTTGGGCGGCCTTTTTCAGGTTTTCCAGAGCTGCTTTTACTTCAACGGAATCTCTCTCCTGCTTAACTTTATTCAGCCCGGTTACCTGCTTTTTAGCTTCGGCGGAGTCGACACGCAGAATTCCTTTAATCTTGGCATAAGGGGTAACGTATTTGTTCACACCCACGATGACTCTCTCTTCCGCTTCCACTTCTTTCTGGTAACGGTAGGAGCTTTCCTGGATTTCCCGCTGCTGGAAACCTTTCCCGATGGCCGCCAGCGCCCCGCCGAGAGAATCGATTTTATTAATATATTCCTCCGCCGCCCCGACCATGTCCCTTGTCAGGCTCTCCACCATCCACGCCCCACCGAGCGGGTCTACCGAGTCGGCTACGCCGCTTTCGCTGGCCAGGACCTGTTGTGTCCGCAAAGCCGTGGTGACCGCCTCTTCGGAAGGGGTGGCGTAAGCCTCGTCGTAAGAGTTGGTATGGAGCGACTGCGTGCCGCCGAGCACGGCAGCCAGCGCCTGGACGGCCACCCTGACGATATTATTCAGGGGCTGCTGGGCGGTCAGCGAGCAGCCGGCCGTCTGCGTATGGAAGCGGAGCATGCAGCTGCGCGGGTTATTCGCGTTGAATCTTTCTTTCATAATCTTTGCCCAGAGAATACGGGCAGCCCGGAACTTGGCTACTTCCTCCAACAGGTTGTTATGAGCATCGAAGAAAAATGACAGCCGCCCGGCAAAGTCGTCGACGTTCAAACCTCTATCGATAGCCGCCCGGACATAAGCGATGCCGTCGGCCAGGGTAAAAGCTATTTCCTGCACGGCCGTCGAGCCGGCCTCGCGGATATGATAGCCGCTGATGCTGATGGTGTTCCAGCGGGGGAGATTTTCGCTGCAGTACTCGAAAATATCGGTGGTCAGCCTCATGGAGGGGTCGGGAGGGAAAATATAGGTACCCCGTGCGATATACTCCTTGAGGATGTCGTTCTGGATAGTCCCGTCAAGCTGCTTCGGGTCCACGCCCTGCCGTTCGGCCAGGACGATGTACATGGCCAGCAGCACCGGGGCGGTGGCGTTAATAGTCATGGAGGTGCTGACCTTACCCAGGGGTATATCTTTAAAGAGGACTTCCATGTCCCGCAGCGTATCGATGGGCACGCCCACCTTACCCACCTCACCCCGCGCCAGGGGACTATCGGAGTCATAGCCAATCTGGGTGGGCAGGTCGAAGGCGATGCTGAGTCCGGTCTGGCCCTGCTCCAGCAGATAACGGTAGCGGCGGTTCGATTCCTCCGCCGAGGCAAACCCCGAGTACTGCCGCATCGTCCAGAGTCGCCCCCGGTACATGGTGGGTTGAATGCCCCGCCCGAAAGGATACTCGCCCGGATAACCGGGTGATTCTTCAAGGTCGACTCCGGCGATGTCTTCGGCGGTATACAGAGGCTTAATCTTAATACCCGAGGTAAGGTTGAATTCAGGCTGCCGTTCCGGGGAACGCTTCAGGGCCGGCTCATGAACATCCTTTTCCCACTTTTCCCTGCGCTTACCGGGCATTACTTCCCGCCTCCCCCGGATCTTTTCCGGCGGCAGTCCCCGCAGAGTCCGAAGATACCCACGTGCCTCAACTCGGCCTGGAAGCTATAATCGCGAAGC
>JAGLTT010000162.1 GCA_023135135.1 Dehalococcoidales bacterium | reverse complement strand
CTGCTCTACCACTGAGCTACGCTGCCAGCATAGAAAAATATATCATCAACGCCGCGAGGCTGTCAATGTCGCCTGATTACATGGATACTTACGGCTTTGAAAGTAGCATAGACATCTGTGCCCTTTTTCAGTCCCATTTCCTCGGATGACCTTCTGGTAACCAGCGCCACCAGCGGAAACCCGCAGTCTATCTCTACACGACAGAGCGGCCCGGTGGACACTGTCCAGGTTATGTTACCCGCCAGCGAGTTCCGGGCACTGCTTGAAACTTTGGACAGGGCCACCGTTACATCTTCCGGGCGCATACAGACCGAGACCTCTTCTCCAATATCGAAATCGGTAACAGCCTCAATAATCCTACCATTGATGTCTATAGCAGCCATTTCACCCTCGTTGGATGTAACCACGCCATCGATGATGTTTTCCATACCGACGAACTCGGCAACCTGCCTGTTTCCGGGAGAAGCGAATATCTCCCTCGGATCGCCGGACTGAACCATCTCGCCGTTAACGAGCACGCCAATCCTGTCAGCGAGACGCTGTCCCTGCGACATATCATGGGTTGCCATGATTACGGTGATGGTCTCCCGCTTGATGATACCGGCTATCAAGTCCTCAATTTTTGAGGCTGACACCGGGTCGAGATTAGCGGTGGGCTCGTCCAGAAGCAATACTTCCGGCCGGATGGCGATGGCCCGGGCTATAGCCACTCTTTGCACCTCGCCCCCGGATAGCGTCCGGGCATTTCTGTGCTTATATCCGGTAAGTCCCACCGTCTCCAGAATGCCTTCCACTCCTTCGCGGATATGCCGGCTGCCGATACCACGCCATCTCAAGCCATAAGCAATATTCTCATAAACGCTGGTATTGAACACCACCGGCTTCTGGAGCACGAATGCCATGCGGCGTCGTGTTTCCAGCTTTATCTTATCCGAGGCATTTACATCAACGCCATCAAAAAACACTTTCCCCTCCGAAGGTGTATCCAACATATCAATAAGACGCAGCAGTGTCGTCTTGCCGGCGCCGGTAGGACCGATTAAGGCAAAAACCTCGCCGCGCTCAACCCTCAGGTTGATGTTTTTCAGGATGTCCTGTCCGTCCCGCCGCTGCGATAAATTCCTCGTTTCTATTAAAGGCATGATTTACCTCTGCTGTATCCTGTTCATTGCTATGTTGACCACCAGCGCTACGAGAATGAGAATGATTCCCAGTGCCAGGGACAGTTCAATATCACCCTTGGATGTTTCCAGCGAGATGGCCGTGGTGATGACACGCGTGAAGCCCCTGATGTTACCACCGACCATGAGGGATATACCAACTTCGGAGATGGCCCGGCCAAACCCCATGATGACCGCCGCCACGACGGCAAACCTCGCTTCCTTAACGATAAGCACCGCCATCTGTAAACCGCTGGCACCCAGGGAACGGGCCGTATCCAGAATCGACTTGTCCACACCACTCAGTGCGGAGATGGTCAGGCCCAGCAGTATCGGGGTAATCAGAATCGCCTGCCCGACGACAATAGCCGTTGGGGTGAATAGTATGCCCAACCCGCCCAGCGGCCCGGCGCTGGAAATGAAAACGAAAACAAAGAGCCCGACAGCGACAGTGGGTACGCTGTAGAATGTCTGAATCAGACTGACGAGGAACCTCTTACCGCGGAACCGGTTGAAGTGAATGAGACTGGCGACAGGTATGCAAATAACGGAGCCGATGACAGCCGAGGATACGGCAATCAACAGCGACCTCCCGGCTATCTGCATGACCTCCGGGTCAAAGGAAATAATGAGTTCTACGGCCTTTACCAGGCCGTTCCACAGCTCTGTCAATTATTAAAAGCTCCACATAATATTCTGTTTCTTTCCTCTCTGGGAGGAGAAAAGGAGGTCTGCGTTTTTACGTCTAACCGATTGGTTCGTTTCCGGCACAGGGAGTAAACAGCTGGAGGCCATACTCTTCGACGCCGTATTCACCGATAAGCCCTTGAATTTCCGGCGAGATGAGAAAGCTTATCAGGTTGTTTGCCATTTCAAGGTTCTTTACATTCACCTTTTCCGGATTCACAGCAATAGCGGAATACACGTTAAGTAATATATCGCCCCTGTCCACTATCGGCACAAGCTCCAGTTTACCTTTAAAGGCAAGGTAAGTGCCCATATCGGTGAGGGTATAGGCCTGCTTTTCATTAGCCATCGTCAGTGTCGGCCCCATGCCGGTGCCAGTCTCGATATACCAGGTTCCGGCTTTCTGCACCGCTTCGTACTCGTAGCCGGCACTCTTCCAGATTTTTTTCTCCATGGCGTGAGTGCCGGAATCATCACCGCGGGAGACAAAGCTGCCGCTGCCGGTATCCATCAGCTTCCTGAAGGCATCCTCCGGGGTCATACCCCTGACGCCGGCCGGGTCGGACTCCGGTCCCACGACGAGGAAATAGTTATAGGCGAAGGGGACACGCTCAACGCCGTAGGCATCAGCGACAAACTGCAATTCCCGTGCTCTGGAGTGGACCGTGATAACATCCACGTCACCCCTCCGGCCGAGCTCCAGGGCTTTGCCGGT
>JAGLTT010000161.1 GCA_023135135.1 Dehalococcoidales bacterium | reverse complement strand
TTAGACGGCCATTCGGTACTCTTCGAAGACGAAATTATCCGTTGCTCAAGGTGCGGCGGGCCTGTCGGACCCAGGGCCATGATAGATAAATTGCAGGCCAGGATGACAGCTTCCGGGCATTCCTTGACGGCACAGTTCGGACTCTGTCCCGAATGTAAGACTCAGACTCAGTTCGGTCATTTGATTGGGGAAAATGGACATATTTCTTAGAACCATCGCTATTATTATCGAGGTGCTGATACTGGCGGCGATAACCTATGCCGTGCTCCACGGGGTGAGGCTCACCGCCTCCGACCTGGGTATCGGGCCGAAATACGGAAAGGCTGTCGTCCTGGCGCTCCTGACGGTCGGCTTTATAGTCGTTATATTCTTTATCGCCCACCTTACCACGTTTTACCCGGCGGTATGACAATGCAGTAAAAAGGAATGTTTGAATGTCTTTAAGCGAAATATTCTGGGCAGACCAGCTGGTTTATATCAAGGATATTTTCCTGCCGGTTATCATCGGCGTGCTGGTGTTCGTGCCGGTACTGGTTGCCGCGTTCGTCTTCGGCTTCGGGCGTCACTACCGACTCTGGAAACTGGGGCAGCCGGATGACCGCTCGGGGAACCGGTGGAAAAGGCTGTTTACGACCCTGGCAGTGGCGGTGGCCAATATCCGTATTGTGCGGACAAAGGAGTTATACCCCGGCATAATGCACGCGCTCATCTTCGGCGGAGCGGCGATTCTCGTGCTGGGCAAAATAATCAGGCTGTTTTCCTATGTCACCGGCATCACCAACCCCCCACAGACCGTCTATTTGTACTCTTCCTGGGCTGCCGAAATCGGCGGGGTGCTGCTGCTCGTCGGCGGTATCCTGGCGGTAATCCGCCGGTATATTATCCGTCCGGCACGACTGGACAATAAACCGGAAGACAGCCTGCTATACGTCTGGATATTCCTCATCGTCCTCACCGGCTTCATGGTGAAGGGATACCGCATCGCTGCCAGCGATACCGCCGTTACGGACTGGGCTTCGTGGTCGCCGGTAGGCTACCTCCTTTCGCATATCTTCCCCGCTTTTCTGGTTGAAGCCAGGAACGAAATACTGGTATGGCACCGGGCCATAATCCATACCGTGCCGGCCTTTATACTCCTGGGGTATATCTGGGTAAACCGCTCCCGACTGCAACATATACTGCTATCGCCCTTAAATATATTCTTCCGTTCGCTAAAGCCGAAAGGAGCCCTGAGCCCGGTTGACTTCGAGACTACCGAGCTTTTCGGTGTATCCAAAATCGAGGACTACACCTGGAAGCAGCTTATGGACCTCGACGCCTGCACCCGCTGCGGGCGCTGCCAGGACGTTTGCCCCGCCAACTTCAGCGGTAAAGTCCTCAGCCCCAAGCAGGTTATTTTAGACCTTAAAGACCACCTTTACGAGACATATCCTGTGCCCTGGCAGAGAAAGCCCGTCGAGTCCCGCAAAGACATGATTTCCGAGGTAATTACCGATGAGGTAATCTGGGACTGCACCACCTGCCGCGCCTGTATGCAGGCCTGCCCGGTTTACATCGAGCATGTCGATAAGATAGTAGATATGCGCCGCAACCTGGCCATGGAGCAGAGCCGGTTCCCCGAAGAGGTTCAGAACACCCTGAAAAGTCTGGGAGCCAGGGGACATCCGTTCCGGGGAACCACCGCCACGAGAACCACCTGGTATGAAGGGCTGGAATTGGATGACCTGTCAGAGGGTAAGAATCCGGAGATACTGTACTGGGTGGGTTGTACGGGAGCCCTCGAAGACCGAAATATGAGCGTGCCCCGAGCGATGGTCAGCATCCTGCGGGCGGCGGGGGTAAGTTTCCGGATACTCGGTGAAGAAGAGAGTTGCTGCGGCGACCCGGCCCGGCGCATGGGGGACGAATACCTGTTCCAGACAATCTGCCAGAGCAATATCGAGATACTCAAGTCGCACGATGTTAAAAAGATTCTCACCGCCTGTCCCCATTGCTTTAATACCCTGAAACACGAGTACCCGCAGTTCGGGGGCAATTACGAGGTTATCCACCATACGCAGTTTATCGCCGACCTTATCCGCGAGGGCAGATTGAAACTCGGCAAGCTGGATGACGCGAAAATAGCCTATCACGATTCCTGCTATCTCGGACGCTACAACGATATTTATAAAGAACCCAGGGCAATCCTGAGGGCTATCAACGGGATTACGAATGTAGAACTCGGACGCTGCGGGTCAAACAGCTTCTGCTGCGGCGGGGGCGGCGGCCATATGTGGATGGAAGAAGACCCGGACAAGCGGGTCAATAACCGGAGAGTCGATGAAATAGTCCAGGCAAAGGTAGATGTCGTGGCCACGGCCTGCCCGTATTGCCTGACGATGTTCGAAGACGGTGTAAAGGCCAAAGAGGTTGAAGAAACCCTGCGCGTTAAAGACCTGAGCGAGCTTGTCGCCGAAGCTCTGGAAAAGGATAAACTCTAAGCTACGCCCCTCCTTAACCCCTCTTTACACTCCGTCCTGTCCGGTCCCGGCTTCCAGGCGGTACAGCAGGCGGGTTTCACCGGATGAATGGCGCAGTTAGCCAAGCCGTCGGTATATTCTAAAAAAGCG
>JAGLTT010000160.1 GCA_023135135.1 Dehalococcoidales bacterium | reverse complement strand
CTGCTCGCCTTCTTCCTCTATGGCGGCGAGATAACCCGCGGCGGCAACCTGGTACACCGGGGAATATTCGCCCCCGTCATTAACGCAGAAAAACGTGCCAACCGGGCGCTGACGAGCAAGATAGAAGCCACGGAACAGAAGATGACCAACACGGAACAGGCACTGGAAAAATTCGCCGGCGCCATTGCGGAATACGCCCAGCACCTGTCCAGCCATACCAGCGCTATCCAGGGCCTCTCCGAGGCCTCCCACGAGTTAAAGAATGGCGCCGCCGAGCAGAACCGCGTCCTGGTAACCCTTATGGAGAATATGGGCAAGCCGGGAGCTATACAGGAAGCAAAACCCATCAAGATAGAGGCGCCGGCAAAACCTGGACCGGAAATTACAGAAACTGAAAAACCTTTCCACGGCGCTCTGGAAAAGGGCACGCCGGGTTGTGCGCGGAAACGCCCCCTCACTCCCGAGGAAATCCTCAGCAAGCAACATTAAGTATAGACAGCCACGACCACCGCATCCCTGGGACTGTGCTCATCGAAGAATATCACCGCCACCCTGCGTCCCGTAATCATTTCCGCCGATGATATATTTCTGGCCACCGCTACGTCTTCCAGGTAGACCTTATAACTGCTGGCGAGCCGTACCGTGGCCGTATAATTGCCGGAATTGAAACTCCTTAGCTCACCTTTCCTCAACCTCATCTCTCGTGCCTCCTTCGCGCCTTACCTACACTGCCCCCAGGTTCAACCGCTGGCTGTACTCTCCCCGCTGCGGGTAATAGACCAGGACGATGCCCATCACTCTTTTCTTCTCCTCATCGAGTCCCGCCCGTTCATCGGTCACGTCAACGACATCATAGAGCTGCTGCCCGCAGTTCACCGGGACGAGAATAACACCCCCTGCCGCTTCTATTTCAGCCTGCCTTAAACAGGCCTGGCCCCGCTGCTCTGCCTCGGCCACGGTGCCGATATTTCTATCCCCGGCTTGACGCATCCGGTCGTGGAGTCGGTCTATTTCGTCCCAGTTAAAGCTGTCGGCCAGGATTAAATTACTGCCGGCGCTATCGTACCCCTCCACCTGCACCCGGTTCATTTGCATCGCTCCCAGAACGTACCTGCCTTCCTTTAGCTGGTGCTCGCCGCCATAGCTGTAAACAGAGGTATCGGACGATAACGGATTGACGACATAAGCCGTATTACCTTCTATGAAGAGAACATCGGGGACAAAGGAGAGCAGCTTCCGGATAACCACCCGGCCGTCATTATCCGGGCTTACCGTGAAATCCGGGTAAAAGCCGGTTATCACCGACGACTGCGATATCACCTCGAGTTTGAGGCCTGCCCTGGCCAGTATCATAGCCATAATTTCCTTAACGTTGAAATCATCGGCGCTCCTGTTCCAGCGGAACTGGTGTCTGGCCCGCCAGTCGGCCAGCGCCCCCCAGCCGTCCCGTGCATGCAAAATTAGGCTGGCTTTCCCGCCGTAACTGGTATGCTCGTAGGACTCCAGACAAAAGCTCTGCCCGGAGCTGTACTCGCTTCCGGCTGAGGTCACGTAGCCGGGGCTGAATTCCAGCTGGCAGCCGATGTCGAGGATGGACAGGTCGCCTTGCCCCGGCGAAGCGTATCTCCCGTCGTCGTTCCTCAACTCCACTAATAAACTACCCGCCGTCTCGCCAACCTCCTGCCTGACGCCGATAACATCCGCCGTCAGGTCGAGGCTCCGGGCGTCCAGCGAAGCCCTCCAGACGCCGTCGGGACTGGCAAGCCAGCCGTAATCACCGTGCGCCATGGCCAGGCCGTATTCCGATGATAAATTGAACGGCACCGGCTCCCGCCACAGCCCGTCGAGGAAATCCGTGCCGGGAACGGAATGCGACCGGAAAGGCCGATTATAGGCCTCGATGCCGGTGAACTTTTCGATAAAGAAACAGCGGTAGACGTCCGGTTTATCCAGGAAAGGCTGGCGGTACTCGAAATCCCCGCCCGATGGCGCCGAGGCAAGCTCTTTCAATGCCGACCATGTCCCGGCGGCGACATCGCCGCCGTCCCCGTAGACCAAACTCCACAGCTTGTAGTTGCCCGCCGTGTCTTTACCGGTGACAAGCAGGTTCCAGTCGCCGTCATAGATACAGGCCGCACCGGATAAATCACCGGTGGTCTTGTCCCAGGCCGCCTTAGTCTGCCACTGGCCGCTGATATTCTTCTTGACGTAGAGGGTCGATTGGTCGGCGAAGAAGATGGCCAGGTCCCCGCCGGGCTTATAGTCCACCGCCAGACCGTAAATAGCCGTCGTCGGCGTGTAGTCGATGAGCTCGGGGCTGCCCCAGCTGGCGCCGTAGTCCGCGCTCTTGATGCGCCTGATTTCACGGTTGGACTTTATCCAGAAGATGGAGACTTCGCCCCCCAGCGAAGCCGCCGCCACCACGACAGCGTTGTACTGGCCGGTATAAGTCCACTGGCTGAAATCGCCCCCCGGGCCGGGACTTCCCACCCTCTGCCGGTACAGCTTCCGGGAATCGGCGGGCAGGGTTATCCTGGCCCTGACAAGAGAGCCGTCGCCGGGCATGGTCAGGGCATGAAAGTAGTCGTCTTCCGAGCCGTCGTACAGCCTGTCCCAGTCCTGCCTG